>JAXDCU010000500.1:0-13947 GCA_034677645.1 Verrucomicrobiia bacterium | reverse complement strand
TAAAACACCAATTCATCGCCCGTCGGCGCGGGGACGTAGCCGACGGGTTGTCCGCGGTTGAGAATCAGGAACTGGCCCTGTCGAATGCGTTCCTGGACCGCGACGAGCGATTGCCCGGTCAGAGCGCTGATGGCCTGGCTGGTCACACGGTGCAAGCCAGCCTCGCGCGTCAACATCCGAACGCGCGCCTGCGCGCCGCCCGCGGCAGCGATCGCGCCTTGGTTCTGGCTCGAGAAGGACATCGACGATAGAGGGCTTGTCACGCATCCAGGCCATGAACCGACGCGGAGTTTGGTTTGTTGTCCCGCCTTTAGGCGGTCCGAGCAGGCTGAAGCCTGTACAACAAACCATCGGTTCATGTGTATGTTGCCTGTTCCTGTGGAGGTCGTCTGGGACAATGAGACCGGTGTGGACTCATGCGCGTTGAGGTCGTTGTCCCAGGCGACGATCTTCCATCTGCACGTGTTGGTCTGAGCGTCGTCGGCATCAGTCAGTTCGTATGCGGCGCCAGTTTCGGTCTGGGCAGCGACAATCAAGTCGCCATTCACCTGTCGCCAACCGCCGCTCGGCGTGGACCGGTAAACGTCGAATCCGATGAGGCTGATTTCGTTCAAGGTGCACCAGCGGATGACGATGCCGGGGCTGTTGGGATAGACCGTTGCCTCGCCAAGCCAGATACCAAGCGGTCTGGCCAGCAACGGCTCAGGCTCGGCTGCCCAACCGATCTGAACGGGCAGAACCAGGAAGAAGATCAAGGCACCGATTGCCACGCCGTGTCTTCGGCGTGGTCCGCGGGCTCTCTCCCCTGCTGGGGCCGGAGATACTCCCGCGGAGGCGCAGAGGCGCGGAGAAGGCCGATCGCGGAAGGATGATTGGTATAGGTGAGTGAGGGCGTAGGCCATGATTGAATTGCAGGAGCGAGTTCTCAGCGAGCTTGGCGGCTCCGCGGGAGATTGTATGTTTCTCTTCGAATCAGTCGCTGCACCCGATTACTCGGAACACACGGATGAGCAGCGACTTGCTTGTATCTGACGAGGCGGTTTCAGACTAACCCTTCGATGGCCGCTCGCTTGATTTGGGCGTGTAGTCCAAATGCCCGAGTTTCCGTGTTTCAGTGTATTCAGCGTATTCAGTGGTTTGTCCGCATATTCAGTGGTTTGTCCGTCCGCATTGTCATAGCTTCATCGCACCGGTTCTGAGCATAAAGCAAGCCGAGCCAACGCGTGGCGCTGGCTCGGCTGTCGGGAAACAAGTGCCTATGATCCGGAATCCAAATCCCAGCGCAGTCGATCTACTTCAATTCGCCCGCGGCGCTGCTTTGACCTCCGGTTTGCCTTCTCCACCGCCGATAGAAGCCGTAAAACAACAGACCGACACCAGCCGCAACAGCCCACTCGCTCGGCTCCGGCACCGGCGTGATGTTCACCCAAGCGTTATAGGGTTTGCTGCCCAACGTGCTCGACAGCTCGAATATAACCCTGTCCGTTGGACCGAACTTGAATGGCGTCGAATCTTTTTCGGATGAATAGAGTCCAGAACCGATCAGAGTCTTAACAGAAGTCCAGTTGTTTTCAGGATCAACGCGGTATACCGTCAACTGAGCAACTGCTTGGTTCTGCTTGAGGTCATAATTGAAAACAATGTAGCCCTCCTTGCCGAGTGCCTGGCCCGACTTCATCCAGACTGTCGTCGAGTAGGAACCCGCAGCAGTAACTGGTCCGGCTATCGTGAGCGTGCTCGCAGTGGTCGTCCCGCCTGGGCTGAACCAGTAGCCGCCCGTCGAAGACGGTACCAGTTCCCAGTTCTCCGGAGCTGTGTTACCGGTGAACGCTTCCATGACAGCCTGCGCCTGGCAGGTTGCCGTGGCAAACAGGGTCAGCACGCCCGCCGCCACGCACGATGTTAACAATCGTGCCGACGCGCTCAGTCGCGATTGATTTGTCAGCGAAGTTCTCATTGTGTTGGATTTGCTAGAGTTCATTGCATCGCTCTCAGGCCGAATCACTCCGCGGTCCCCACTCTGACCCTGAAGAAGCCCGCCTTCCCGTTCATAGGAACAGTAGCCGACCGCGCATCCGGCGCCGAGAGCTCAACCGGTTGCCAGACAGATTGCCGGTTCAGGTCCGATTTCATCTCAAGTCGGTATGGCGCCTTTCCGCCTTCCCACCGGATGACCGCTTCATTGCTCCGCATCTGGATCGAGACGATCCGCGGCGTCGACCCGCCACCCTGTCCTTCGACGACAAGCTCAAACTCGCCCACAACACGCTCCGATCCGTCGCTCTGCAGCTCCACAAGCCGGTACCGATACGGACCCGGTGGATTCACCGCCGCGTCGGCCACCGCGTAACTGCCGCCAGTCAGAGAATTCTCAGCCAGGACCGGCTCAGAGTTCACCAGCGCCCACTGGCCATCGGGAAGTCGCCGGTACAGGTCAAACGCCACTGTCCCGACCTCGGAAGCAGTCTTCCACACGACCTGCAAGTTGCCGTCCACGACCACCAGATCGATCGACTCGAGCAAGGCCAGTGTTTCAGGCGGCAGGCGGAACCCAAAGTCGTAGATGTCATCAGTCCCGCCCTTGACCGGCTGGGCGACTACGCCGATCGGGTTGTCGCTGTCGAGGTCATCGGCGCCATTATCAGTCACCGTAGGCACATAATCGCTCAGCGTCGGCTGGCCTGGGTTGACGCTGATTGTGTACGTGGGCTCACCAGTCCCGACACCGTCGTAACTCTCGTCCAGGAGCAAGTTGCCGAACGAGTAGAATCCGTCGTCGTCGGTCTTGGTCGTGAGAACCGTCACCGTGCCATCCGGGTACTCGATAACGAGCGTGACGATCACGCCCGCCAATCCCGATTCACCGCTTTCCTGCACGCCGTAGTTGTCGAGGTCGTGCCACACGTAGTTGCCCACTAGCGCCGGATCGAGGTAATAGCCGAAGTCGGCCGTTGTATTGTCGGCACCGGCGACCGTCACGGTGTACGGATCGGTCTGGCTGTTGTTGTCGGTGCCGTCGTTGGGGCCGTCGCTCTTCCAGTAGCCGTTGAGGATATTGTAGTCGTCCGTCACGTCCACCGTGTAGGTGCCGTCGGGGAGACCACTGAAGCTGTAGCTGCCGTCGGCATCCGTGATAGTTGTCGCCACGACGTCACCGTCGCTGTCGCGCAGTACAACTGTAACACCACCGATGCCGTTGCCGGTCTCATCTGGCGTGCCGCCACTCCCGTCGGTCAACGTCCCGTCAGCGTTGGCATCTTTCCAGACGGTGCCGCTGATGGTGTGCGGAGAACTCGCTTTGTATCCAAAGTCCGCTGCCAGATCGATCGGACCCACCGAGGACAGATCGCGTGAGGAGCTGTTGTCCAGAGTCACATCCGGATCCACACTCTGGACCAGACCACTGCCGCCATTGGGCAGCGTCGTCGCGTCCACTTTCACCACGTAGGTCAGAGAGGTGTCGAGATCGCCGAAATAGTAGTTGCCGTTCTCGTCGGTGGTGGTTCTGTCGACTAGAGTCGTGCCATCACTCTCGTACAGTTCCACCGTCACTCCTTCCAGACCTTGTTCACCAACGTCATAAACGCCATCGCCGTCCGCGTCAAAGAATATGGTGTCGCCAATCAAGCCTCGGCCTGTGGACTGACCAAGCGCCGTGTAACCGAAGTCCTGCTCTTCATCCCCTGCTGGGCTCAGGTCTGTGGCAGCGCTCACGTTCTGCGTGCCGGTGCCGTCAGAGTCGTAGGTCGGCGGCCTATCCGTCAGTACGCTGCCTGTGTCGTTGACCCAGACCAGGTAATCGTCAGTGCCGTCTCCATCGGTCACCGGGAGACCTGGGAAGCTGTAGTCGCCGGAGGCATCCGTCACCGTGGTTGCGATGATCGGTTCGCCGGCATCCCAGACTCCGTCGCCGTCGAGGTCCTTGATCAGAGCCACTGTTACGCCAGCAATCACCGGCTCGGTATCCCCGCCGCCAGGTGTCCCGGTCGGGCCTACCTGGTCCGCGTCAGCATCGAACCAGATGGTCCCGCTGACCGTGCCGCTGTCGCCGGTCGGCTGGTACCCGAAGTCGGCGTTCACGTATACGTCGCCCGGCGCGAGGATGATCGGCGCCGTGGTCTGGTTGTCGCAGGCAGAGCAACCGGCGCCACCCTGCACGCCCGGCTCGTCTGGATCACCCGACTGACTGTAACCGTCCGGTGCCGAACCGCCGTTGATTCGTATCACGTAAGCTCCAGCCGCCAGGTCGTCGAAGATGTAACTGCCGTCCGCGGCCGTTGTGGTCGTGGCCGCCACAACGTCATCGGCTGTCCCGAACAAGCCGTCCGGACCAGCGGTCATCAGTTCGACCGTCACTCCGCCCAGACCAGCTTCGCCCGGGTCTTGGACGCCGTCGCCGTCGGCATCAATCCAGACACGGTCGCCGATAGCGCCCGTGCCGGTGCCATTTTGCACATCATCGGTCGAAGACCAGTTGTAGCCGAAGTCGGCGGTGAATACGCCTTCGCCGCCTATGGCCGGTGTTGTTACGACTGTGTAGTGGTCCTTGGTGGCGTCGGGGTCATAGGTTTGGTTGGCCGACAGACCAGCCGGCAACGAGTCGGTGTCCACCTCCACATGGTACTCCGTGTCAGGCAAGAGGCCCTTGAACAAGTACCTGCCGTTCGCATCCGTGACGGTCGTTCTTACTACATCATCCGCATCGCCCCAAATGTCGTTCTCGCCTGCACTATAAAGATAGACGATAACATTCGGTATCCCCGCTTCGCCGGCGTCTTGAATTCCGTCGCCGTTCTCATCGAGCCAGACGTAATCGCCAATGGCCGGATCGGGCAGGACATCCTCGAAGTCCTGATTCTCGAGGTCCTGGCCTGGGGCCAGGCCTTGGACATCAATCGTGTTCGGGTTGCCGTGGTCGGCGTCGGCCAAGCTCGCGTAGCCTGACAGGTCGGTTTCAACAACGCGATAGTTGCCCGGCACCAGACCAGTGAAGGTGTACGTGCCGTCTGCCGCCGTCTCCGTGGTCAACGGCTCAAAAGGATCGTCGCCCGTGCCGGGCTCGCCATCTTCGCCCACATCGTCAGTGGTGCCGAAGATGCCGTCGGGACCGGCGTAATAGAGCGTGATGGTCACGCCGCCGATTGGGACTTCGCTTGCGTCCGCCAAGCCGTTGCCATTGATGCCTTCGACAACGGTGCCTGATATACTGGCCAGTTGTTCCTGGTAGCCGAAGTCCTGATTGTTGACGTCAGCATTGGCGACCGTGATGCCGGTCAAGTGTGGCGTGCCAATGCCATTGGGATCATACGTTGGGGTGTAGGCCGCGCTGGGCAGCGTCGAGCTGTCTACCTTGACCAGATAATCGCCGTTCGGAACACCAAGGAAGGAGTAATTCCCGCTGGCGTCGGTTGTTGTGGTAGCCCAAACGACCGATGGCTGATCATCCGCCTCGGTGACCGTGCCGTCGTCGTCCACGTCCAACAAACCGCCTTTAACCTTGTAACCGTTGATGACCGTATCGTCTTGAGCGGAGATGACCCCGTCCGTGACCGCGTAACCGCCGTACGTGCCGTCGTCGTCGGTGGTGATCTGGCCGTCGCCGTCCAGGTCTACATAGCCGTTGATAATGCCTACGGTGACAAGACTCACCGTCACGTCCTCAATGCCAGCTTCGCCGTCGTCCTGGTCGCCCTCGCCGTCTGCGTCATTCCAGACCCTGCCGGTGACATCGTAGGAGGCCGCCTTGTAGTAGCCGAAGTCGGCGCTCAGGTCCGCGCCGCCACCGCTCACCGTAGCCACGCCGGTGTGGTCGGTCGTGGGCATATCGTTGTCGTATGTCTGAGTGAAGCCGGCCGGCAGTGTGCCTGAGTCCACCATTACCTGGTACGTCGCGTCCTCCAACCCGACGAAGAGGTACTTCCCTTGCGCGTCGGTGATCGTCGTCGCTACGAGCAGCAGGCCGTCGTCGGCAGTGTTGGGGTCCCCGTCCAAGTCGAGCAGGCCGTTGATGACGGTTACTCCGAAGAGCGAGCCGTTAAGAGGATTGCCGCCGGCGTAAATGACGCCGTCGGTAATCGTTCGCCCGCCGAAGGTGCCCGTGTCAGCACTCGTGATGGACCCGTCCCCGTTGAGGTCCAGTTTGCCGTCAATGACATTCACGTAGAGGCTGACTGTGACGCCGGCAAGGCCTACCTCGCCCACATCCTGAATGCCGTCGTTGTCCGCATCGTTCCAGACGAAATCGCCAACGCTCCCAGTATTATCGACGCCGAAGTTGTAAGAGGTCCGGTTGCCGTCCTCGCCCGGATAGGCGTGGAAGCTGTAGCTGGTGGGCGTGGTTTGCTCGCCCAATGCGGGGTACGAGCTCTGCACATCGGTGAAGTCGTACGTCACCGTGTAGTCGCCTTCGGGCACGATGAAGACGTAATGGCCGTCGGCGTCCGTGTCCACGGTCACGCTTACCGGGGTGCCGTTGATATCGGTGCCGGTCAGGGTGACGGTAATACCCTCCAGCAACATCTCGCCCGGTTCCAGGATGCCGTTGTGGTTGGCGTCCCAGAAAACGTTGCCTTCCACGCGCGCGCCTTCGTAATAGCCGAAGTCGGCTGTGTCATAGTCCTCGCCCGCGCCCAGATCGACGAACACGACATCCGCCGTAGTGGGCACGGTATCCCGGTTGCCGTCGGTGGTGATGCTGTCTTCGTACACGTCCACCAGGTAATTGCCCGGCGGCAGGTCGTCGAACAGGTACAAGCCATTGGAGTCGGTAGGCATTCCGGCGATCTGATAATCGCCATCTGCAATGTCGAGGATGCCGTTGTTGTTGGCGTCCACAAAGAGCATCACATAGGCGCCTGGGATCGGGTCTTCATCCAGGTCCTGTATCCCATCTGTATTGTCGTCCCACCAGACGTAATCGCCAATGCTGCCTGACCAGTCGTAGCCAAAGTCCGCATCGCTCACCACGCTGGAGTCGTTTTCCAGCGTTACGAGCGTGACGTCAGGCGTGCCTGTGCCGTCCTTGTCATACGTGGGGTCCATGGCATCGCCGAGCTTGAATGTGCCGTCGGCATACGGACTGGAGATTTGACTGTCGGTGTCGACGGTCACGCGATAATCGGCGGCCGAGAGACCATCAAAGAGGTAAGCGCCATTGGCGTCGGTCACCGTGGTCGCGATCTGAACCCACTGACCGTTGATCTCACGCTCGAGAATAATTGTGACGTTGGCAATGCCTGTTTCGCCGACGTCTTGCACGCCATCGTTGTCCGCATCGAGCCAGACAAAGTCGCCGATGCTACCGGTGCCCGGAGGAAGGGGCGCCAACCCATAGTCCGCGTCAACGTACTGCTGGCCGGAGGTCAGGGTGACGTCCAACGAAACGGGCGTGGTCGGGAAATAACCGGTCGGGTAGGTAGTCGGGTCAATCCGCACCACGTAGTCGTCTGGATCGAGGCCAGATATTCGGTAGTTGCCGTTGGCGTCGGTCGTGTCGCAGTCGACCAGCGTAACTCCATCATCCTGATAAACGCAGACGCGCACGCCGGCAATGCCGAGCTCGCCGGTGTCTTGGACGCCGTCGCGGTCGAGGTCTGTCCACACGCGGTCGCCGATGCTTGCGCTGGTGGCCGTCTCGGTGGTGGGACTGACGACTGAGCCAACGTCGCCACTTGTCTCAGCCATCAGCGCCGTGTTCTCGATCAAGTCAGCCGGCGCCGGGTCGTTGACGGTCGCCTGAAACGCGAGGACCGGACTGACCAGGACGCTGCACGATCTGGCGGTGGCAAACGAGGTCGTGGCATATTGGATCACCAGCTTGGCCGCATTCGCCGCCGAAGTATCATAGGCGTAGGCTGAGCGTTCGCCAGAGCCGCGCACCAGGATGACCATCGCGTTGCCACTGGCCCACCCCGAGCGGTTCACGACCTCTTGAATCACGGACTTGAGGTCGGGCGTTTGGTGTTTATCGCCATCGTTCCCCCACGTTGTGCCAGCGGCCATCGACCAGGTGACATTCGCCGTCGTCTCGGTTCGGCTGGTGATATTGTTCGCCGTGGTGGTGAACGTGATGGGATTGTCCGCCGCCTGGGCGGCGAAAATCAGCGTTGTGGCGCCGGACTCGGGAGGCGTGCTCGGATTGTTGACGAATTCCACGTAAGCGCTCAGAACGGTGGCCCCTTGGGGCACGGAGACGCCAGTGAACCGCATGCCCACCTTCTGATCCACCCCCAAATCATTGATCAACTCCAGGTCAGAACTGGTCAAGCTCATCGCGCCGGTTGACAGGTTCTGTTCCGCGTCGTCACTGCTGGCCGTCACCTGTTTGCTGACTGTGACCGGCGCATCTCCCCACGCGCTCGCGCTGAAGGTCAGGCTGCCGGGACTCGCGCCGGGATTGGCAGTGTAAACCCACTCGTAAATCACCGAGTCGTTCGAGTCCGCGATGTCGTCATTGTCCGAGATAAGCGTCGGGCCGCTAACGTGCGTGGCAGAGGCCCCGCCGGTGGCGGTGAAGGTCGGTGTCCCTGGCGTCACGTTCGCCACGGGTTCCGTCGAGGTGAGGGTCATTCGGAACCGCATCTGGTCGCCGACCGACAGGAGCATGGGACTCGCGCAGATGGTCGTGGTCCGCCCGTGCGAGTCAATCGCCGGCACGTAGGCAAGCGCGCCGCCCTGCCCCACGTTGCCGGTGAAGTTGGCCGCCGTGAGCGCGCTCCAGGCGTTCGCCGCGATGTCGTAGCGCCAGAAGACCTTGGTTGCACCCTGGAAGGCGTAAATGTAGTTGTTGCCGTCTGTGGTCAGGGCGCCACCAGCGTTCACGGCACCGGGCGCGGACGTCATCGCGGACCACGAATTGCCGGCGATGTCATAGCGCCAGAAATCCGTCGTGTTATTGCCGCGGAAGGCGTAAATGTACCCGTTCGCATAGGTAAGGGCGCCGCCCCAGCCCACATTCGCAGGGACTGAGGTCATGGTGGTCCAAGTGTTGGCTCCAATGTTGTAGCGGTAGAAGCCTGTCTTGCCATCGCCCTGCAAAACGTACAAGGAGGTGCCGTCGGTCGTGATCGCACCCCCCCGCTTCACGGAGACGGGCACGTTGGCGAGGCTGGCCCAGCTATTACCCGAGACGCTGTAGCGACGGAACCGATTGGCATTGCCCAGGACGGCATAAACGTACTTGACCCCTCCCACCTCGAGGTACTGCACACCCCCGCCTTTGTTGAAGTTGTCGGACGCATTGGCGAGCGTGGACCACGTATCCGTCGAAATGACGTACTTGTAGAAGACCTTCGAGTTCCCCTCGCTGGCATAAATGGTATCGTTGCCGTCGAAGGTCAGCGCCCCGCCCTTCTCGATCCCGTTGGATGGATCAGCCTTGTCGGTCCATCCGCCCGAGATAATCCCGTACCTCGAGAACTCCTTGGTGTTGGCGCCGCGGAAGCCATAAACCCCGGACCTACGCCCGCTGGTCACGACCTCGCCCGGTACACCGGCGGTAGTGCTGCCCAAGCTCCATGTCACCATGTTTGGACCGCCCCCGACGGCGGAGAGAACGCTGGCGGACTGTGCGTCTGGCCAAGTGGTTGTCTGGGCGTCATCCTGGGCACCGGCCTGGAAAGTGTATTCGGCAGCATCAAGGAGAGTGACGGTCCAGAAGAAATCCAGCCCAGCTCCACCCGCAGGCACATTTCCACTGGCCGGACTGGGGCCGGAGACAGTCGCGGCGCCGCCGTGCACTGTGAGCACGGTCGGCGAAACGTTGTTGACGGCGACGGAGCTCTTGACATTCAGCTTGACCTCGATGGAACCGCCTTGCTGCGCGAAGTTGACGCTCGTGGACAGGGCGGTGTCGAGAATCGGCGGACCATCGTCGTGGCCAGCCACAGCCGCGATCGGGGTATAGGCCCCATAGGTGCCACCGGCGTTGGCGCTCCCACCCACATACGTGGTGCCGGCGGGCAACGGATCGAACACGCGCACGTTTTCTACTGGGTCAGTGCCCGGAATGTAGGGTGTTATGCTGAAGTTCAGGGTCTGGCCTGCCGTGGCGTAGGACTTGTCCACGGTTTTGTCGATGAACTGGACAAACGGGAAATCGGCGGTGTCGTGCGCGGTATTGGCTGGCAACGAAACTATGTATTGGCTCACAACAGCTCCCAGACCACCGGGCAGGTCTGCGTCGCCGGTGTTCACAACCACCAGGTAAGTGTCCGGCGCCAAACCATCAAAGAGGTATTGGCCCGCCGGGTCAGTAACCGCTGTCGCCAGGGCCGGCCCGTCCGGGATGCCGTCGCCGTCGCTGTCCCGGTAGAGGGTAACAGTGACGTAAGGCAGCGGCGTGTCCGTGCCGAGATCGTAGTCGCCGTCGGCGTTCTGATCGATAAACACGGTGTCACCGATGCTGCTGGGCTGAACCGCCATGAACCCGAAGTCGGCGTCGTCGTAGGTGCCGCTTAAACTTGAGACCGGCTGGATTACGGCGGTCGTAGGCTCGTAAGGGTTAGGGTTGAAATGGGTAGCGAGGTCTGAGTCTGAAGTGTCCACCTCGACGAGGTAACTCAATCCCTCGGCTAAACCATCGAACGAATACGAGCCACCACTCGCCGTGGTGGTCGTATCGATGAGCAGGTCGCCGCTGTCTAGAACTCCGTTGCCGTTGGTGTCTTCGTAGAGCCGCACGGTGACACCGTCAATGCCGGCGTCGGTGCCGTTGAACAACCCATCGCCGTTGTGGTCTTCGAAGACGAGATCGCCTATCGATCCATCGCCGCCAGGCTGATAACCCCAGTCGGCGTCCAGAAACGCCTCGTCCGACGTGAGCAACTCGTGTTGGTAACTGGTGCTCAGGGCACCGCCGTCCGGGTCAGCCGTCAACGTGTAGCCCGCGGGCACACCGTCGCTGCCGGGGCTGGGGACGCGAACTTCGTACTTGCCGGGCAGCAAGCCGGTGAAGAGGTAGTTGCCGTTGGCGTCTGTTACCTTGCTACCGACATAAGTTTCGTAGGAGCCGTTGTTGTCATCGTCAAGCCAGAGCTCGACAGTCACTCCCTCCATGCCTTCCTCGCCTGTGCCTTCCTCGCCTGTGTCCTGAGTGCCGTCACCATCCCAGTCGTGGAAGATAGTGTCGCCTATCTTGCCGCCGCCGACCGTGACGGGGGCTTCGGGGACGGGCCCGAGTTTCTTGCCTTCGAAGGTGAGTTCGACGCCGTTGTAGTAAGTGCCGACCGGGGTGGTCGGGCCTACGTTCACCTCGAACTTGATGACGAGTGTCTTGTCGGGCTGGATGGGCTGGTTGACCGTGAACACTGGCTTGTTCGTGTTGGACGCATTTATCGTGGGGATGATGGCGGCGCCGTTCAGAGTGGCGCCCTTGAAACCGACATAGCCGAAACCCGCAGGCAGGAAATCGGTCACGACAAGCGGCACGCCATTCGGGCCAGGGCCATCGTTGTAAACGGTGATGGTGTAAGTTACATTGTCGCCGGGCGCAACCGCGTCGGGCGTGACGGTTTTCACCTCGCGCAGCAAAGCGTAAGAAGCGACGTCCACCGTGTCATAGGCCGTGGCGAGTATTCCTGTGTGCACATCTACTGCCTTCACCGTGTTGATCATCGAGCCTGTGCCGGTGGCTTGGACGTAGACGGTGATATTCACGATTTCGTCCGGGTGCACCTTTCCCAGTCTCCAGGTCAGTGTGCTGCCGGAAACTGTACTCGGGGAGGGAACGGCGCTCAGGTACTTCAAGCCGGAGGGAAGGGTGTCCGTGAGCACGATTGGCCCTAGGTCCACCGAGCCGAGGTTCGCGAAGCTGATCTTGAATGAGGTCGTGCCACCCGGCGGGATGTGGGGGTCGACGGCCACCTTTTGAAGGAGGACGCACGGTTCCAGCTTGACCACCGTAGGATCGAAGTAGCGCCAGATATGGTCTTTGCCATTGTCGGTGCCGCCGGCATCGCCGCCGAAAGCGTCCGCGTACATTTTGTAGCACGAGGCGGAAAATGGCTCGACAATCTTGATCTTGATAGCGGAGAACTCGGGCCGGCCCAGCTCGAGCTGGCCGATAGCGAAGCGGATGGCGTTGATGGTCTCCGTCTCTTGCTGAGTCTCCAGACTGGACGCGGCAAGACCAAGATTGCTCGCGTCGATGCCGGCATAGCCGATAACTTGGCTGGCCGAGCCGGCCAGGTCGAAGCTGACCTGGCTGCCGGGGTATTGAATGCGATTCCAGGGACCAACCTCGATGCAGGCAGGGATGCTCGAGGTTGAGCCGTTGTACTTGGCGTAGTTGAACGACCACGCATAGCCGCTTTCGGGGCCGGCCACGGGGCTGGCCATGCCCCACGGCGCATTGCCGCGCTCGTCCAGCGGATCAATAATCGCATCCACGTCCTTCCGCCCAAACGCGCGCACTTGGTACGAATCCCACAGCGTCATTACGCCCAGGATATTGGTGTCACCGACGTTCGCCGCATACCACTCGCCGACTGTGTCGCCCGAGTTGTTGATCATAGGCGCGCTGCCGCCGGACGGTGCCGCACCGTAGCTGTTGAACTCGGTCAGAGGATCGGTCGAGTAGAAAATCCCCGTGTCCGCATAGACGCCTGCGATAGTGCCGCGCGCCAGACCAGCGTCAGTCACGGTCTTCTCGCTGACATTCAGAATATTAGGGCCGAGCGTAATGCCGACTCCCCCCGGGTTCAGGCCCACGGCCGTCTTGGCACCAATCGGGCCGGCGCCAATGGCGATGGGCGACTGGCCTTTCATGCTGATCGGGATAAAGCCGCGCGGATCGCTGGTGCTCGGCAGGACGTAGGCCACGTCCGTGACCAGCACGCCTGGCGGGACGTAAAAAGTCTGGTAGCCGCCAACGCCAGTGGTCGTTCCCGGCCCTGGCGTGGTCTTGATAACCACCCAGAACTCGTCATTGACCTGGACCAGGTCTTCGTTGTTGCCGGCGCGCTCGGCCATGAGGGCCAGGAACTGCTGGTCGAACGTGATGCTCGTGGCGCGTGTGTCGAGGTTGTGAGCCTGGACGGATGTCAGCAACGCCGACAGCGCGATACCGGCCATCAGCGCCAACGTCGAACAACGGCGGACGGCGGACCAACCGATCTTGTTGATTGAGCTTTGGCTATTCATGACAAAAAAGTATCTGTTACTGCGCCAGTTTAGGCGTCCGCCCCATGACCCGTTTGATGGCGTCCAAAAACGTCTGTGCGTCGAAAGGTTTCTGGAGCAACGTGACGCCTCCGGCAGCGAGCGTTTTCGACTCGATCCCGGTGCTGTGGTCTGCCGTGATGAAAACCGTCGGTATCGACCGGCACCGAGCGTTGAGCTGGCTTTGCAGCTCCGGTTCACTGCTCTGTCCTGTGACTATGTCGAGCACGAGACAATCGGTCGCTTTCGACGATCCAGGTTGGTTGAGAAACCCGGCGGGGGAAGTGAAACCGCGCGCGTTCATGCCAGCCGAGCGCACGAGAGGCGTCAAAGCTTTGCAGACAGCGGCGTCGCTGTCCACCACAGTGACTAAAGTTGAGGCATCCACAAAATCGGCTGAAAATGTACCTAACAAGCGGTGGTGTCAATTGGACTTTGGTCCAATACCGGACAAGGCAGTCAAATAAACAGACAGATAGCTACGAGCGGGGTCCTGTTGTGTATACTATTTGTCTATGCGTCTGGGTCGGACCCGGCAGTGGTTCGACCGTGACACCAGACGCTTCGCGATGTTCGAGGTCCCGGACTTGACTGTGCGCGAAGCGTTTGGAGTGCCTGCCCGCCGGAAGGCAGGCGGGCGCCCGGCTTGCCGGCGCTTTGATTCGACCGTCTGGGGTGCCAATCCACCCAAAGCGGGAGCAAGCTCCCGCACTCCATACGCTGGCGCGACTCGACACCTCCTATCCCATTGGCTGTGAGAATTCTGCGAGATAGCATTACAGAGGTGGG
>JAXDCU010000499.1:0-6512 GCA_034677645.1 Verrucomicrobiia bacterium | reverse complement strand
TCGGCGCGCTGCGTCCGATGATGTTCGAAAACGTAACCTGCGCGTGGGCTTGGCGCTGCAATTCTTCAACCTGCCGCAAGTCGCGAAAGCTCTCCACCCCTCCGATGACACGACCACGATCATCCTTCAGAATCGCCGTGGAGACGCTGATTGGCATGCGCTGGCCCGCGGCGTTGACGATGTAGATCACCTTGTTGACCACCGGTCGTCTGGTCACCAGTGTTTCCTTGAGCGCACATGCGCTCTCGCAAATCGACGCCCGAAAAACGTCGCAGCAGCGTTGGCCTATGGCGTCACGCCGCGACATGCCCATGATGCGTTCGGCGGCCTGGTTGAACGACGTAATACGCCACTCCGTGTCCACGATGAATACGCCGTCGGGCACGCAATCCAATAAGCTAGTAGCCATGACTGACTCTCGCCATGCTAGCTCGCGGCGTCAATGGCTTGGATGTTCTTGTTCTCATGTTTGCGTGGAGTCCGCACGCGCGGCGCGCTATTCGCGACGGCGGGCCGCGCGGCGTTTGGCTTCGAGCAAGCGGCTTGTTGTTTCCGTCCGGCTCCTGGGTGTGGCTGGCGGCTCAGGTTGTTTGGCCTGGGCGGGAATCGTGTCAGGAAGCGCGGGCGCGACCGGCGTGGGTGCGGCGGCGGTAGTGGGCGAGTCTGAGCGCGCCGGGCGCGCGCCCGTCCGGCTGGAGCGGACCTCATCGCGGCGGGCGAGCAGAGCGGCGAGCGATACGTCGGCTTCGACTGGCCGAGTCTTTCGGCGCCAGAAGACAAGACCGCGGCGTAGCGTGGCAGTGGCTTTGGCCCACTCGACACTGTCGATGTCAATGCGCCGGACGGCCACATCGGCGACAAACAGCAGCAGCGCCAGCTTGAGCAACCACTGCCAAAGGTCGCGTGGCTGCCATACTCGATGGCGGTCGTGCAGAAACGGATTTCGGCTGGGGTCACGCGGCGCGGATAGATCGAGAAACCGGCCATTGCCGGCCTCGGCAATTCCGCGGAGCAAGTTGGAATTGGGCTCGGCAGTGGCGAATTCCGGGGCGTAATTGACGCTCGCGCCCAGAGCCTGAGAGGCGCGGAAGCGGCCGTTTTCGTACTCAAGTAGCTGTAGCAAATAAGTCCCCACGTCGCGGGTTTCGAAGCGGGCTTCATAACGGCCAGGGCCAGTTTGTTCGAGGCTGAGGGGCTGGCGATCTCCTTTGGGGCCCACAACGATTGCGCGGAGGTCGAGGAAATTCCGGTAGTTACCTTCTGGGTCGAGAGCTTCAAGGCTCAGGTGGCCCTCGCCTTGTTCGACGGACACCTCAGCATTGAGATTCGCGGTGTCGAGTCGCCGCAGTGCCCACTGAGCGACCTGGGTCCAGAACTGGCGGTACTGGCTCCAACCGAGCCAGTCCGTCGCCCACTTCGCCTTGGCGTCAGAAGTGAAAGCCACGGCGCGGCCCAATCCATACTGCCAATGAGCTAGCACCGGGTCGCCCTTGTCAGACACGATCGGCACTTCAGCGCGGGGCTTGGCCGTGGTGCACACATAACCACGCAGAGTCGGCATAGCAGCGGCACTTATGCCTCGAACGAGCTCTGTCGAAGCCGTCATCTGAGGCTGAAAAGGCTCTTCGAAGATGGCCGACTTGAGAATCACCATGGCTTCCTTGAGAAAAACCTGCGGCAGTTCGTCCGGGTTGTTGACGGCATAGAACCGCCCGCCGCCCTGTTCAGCCATCCGCATCATAAGGTCAGGTCCGGCGTGACCGGCGATCAGGACGGTGCTTACCGTGATCCGGTCGCCGACGATTGCGTTCATCAGTTGATCGCTTGGGGCGGCTGGATCGCCGTCGCTAAAGACGATGATATGTTTGAGGTTGGCGCGAGACTGGGCCAGTCCTGGATTGGCGTCGCTGCCTCGGAAAGCCATCTCCATCACGTGTTGGAATGTGGGCAGATCACCCTGGTTCATTCCTGCTATGAGCCGCCCCATCTCCTTTCTGGAGCCGACTTGTGACAGGGGGAATAGCCAACGATCGAATCCGTCCCAGAGAACAATGCCCATTTCATCCCGCGGGCCCAGTGCGTCGAGAACGCCTTGAGCGCACTCGCGGGCGACCTGGTTGCCATTGTTGAACTCCATGCCGTGCATGATCAAGACCACGGCGCCGTTCGGCAGGACCTTCTTGCTGCTTAGCTCCATTTCAACCGGTAGAGTCTCCTCAAGCGGCGTGCCGCGGTAGCCTCCCGCGGCATAGGTCTGATCGCCTCCGACACACACCAGGCCTATCCCAAAATCCCGCACAGCGCTCTCGACCAGTTTCAAAAGCGTTCCGCCCAAGTCTCCAGCCGCGACGTTGCTTAGGAATATGGCGTCGTAGCTTTGGAGCTCAGGCAGCGTCTCTGGAAAACCGCGAGGATCGACAACCTTCAATTCAAGGCGGGCGGACCGCAGTGCATTGGCCAATGGCATGTCGAGGGCCGGATCGGATGACACCAACAAGACTCGCGGATCGCCGCTGACACTTGAGAAACTGCTGGCTCTATTGTTTTGGGGCAGCGGATCGCCAGGCGCGTCCAACTGCACATCGAAGCTGTAGAATCCCGGTTCGCTCAAGGTTTGAGGAAGCGTGAACAGGTTCTTGCCGGCGCTTAACTCGATTCGCTGCTCGCCCAGGAATTGGTCGTTGCGCAAAAGACGGAGCGTGGCTTCGCCAGCTTGATCGGCGAGGGCGAAGATTTTCACTTCGAACGTCTGGCCGCGCTTGAGGTTTGCGGGAACAGCCACCTTCTGCAGCGAGACATCGCCTCGGCGCGCCATCCCCATCGGAACCACGTCCACCGTCACACCAAGCGACCGTGCCGCGGCAACCGCGCCAAGCGCGCTGCCCAGGTTCTCGTTGCCGTCGGAGCAGAGCACCAGACGTTTCTGGCCGGACTCCGGGAACGCCGCCGTGCCGAGCCTCACCGCGCTGGCGATGTCCGTGCGCTCAGTGTTTACCACCGCGTAAATCTTCGGGACGTCCACCTTGACCGCGGGAGACGACTCGATACTGGCATCGCGGCCAAACACTATGACTCCCGCGGTGTCGGTCGCGGGCTTTGTTGCGGCGCTTTGATTGATGTACTCGCGAGCGGCTTCCTGATGTGCCGACGACACGCTGTCCGACCGGTCCAACAGGTAGAAGACAGTCATGCCCTCAAGCCGGTGTTTGGACTGGAGACCCGCGAGCCCCAACACAAGCGCGACTGTCACCACCAAGCGAACAGCCATGGCCGTCCGACCGCGCCAAGCCGCCGTCGAAACGTACGATGTCCTGCTCAGCCAAACAACCCAGGCCGCCGCCACGGGCAGCAGCAACAGCCAGATCGGATGTGAGAACTGGAAGCGCATACGTCAGCGGCGCGCAGCCAATGGATCGCGTCTGATCAGTTTCTGGACCCGATCGTTCCCCGCGTCCGCGACATAGAGATTGCCAACCGAGTCGAGCGCAATGCTCCACGGATTGTTGAACTGACCTGGAGCGTGTCCCGGTCCTCCGACGATCTCAATCGGCTTGTCCTCTGAATCGAAGACTTGCACGCGGCTGTTGCCAAACTCGCAGACGAACTGGTTGCCCACGCTGTCCACGCATACGTCATACGGATAACTCATCTGACCCGGCTGCTTGCCCGCGTGGCCATGGCTTCGGAGCGTCCGACCGTCGGGAGCGAGAATTTGCACTCTGTGGTTGCACGAATCCGCCACGTACAACCGGCCTTGGGCATCCGACCCAAGCCCTTCAGGGCGGTTGAACTCACCTGGACCCGCGCCAAACCGGCCGAACGCCGACAACAAACGACTGCCATCGGCTGAGAAATGCTGGACACGGTCGACAACGCCGTACTCGCTTACGTAGAGCTCGCCGGTCCTGTTGGCGACCACGGCACGCGGCCACGTGAGCTGGCCAGCGTTTGTTCCATGCTCGCCCCACTGATGGGCGAGAGTGCCGTCGGAATCAAAATGGTTGAGCCTCGAGTAGTGCGGCTCGATCACAATCAGCCGGCCTTCTTTGTCAATGCCCATCCCCTTGGGTTTGCCCAGATCGGTCTCAGGCATTTGCCAGAACAATAGCCAGGCGCCGTCAGACGCGAACTTCTGAACGCGCCCGGTCATGTCGACAACATAAAGATGATCCTCACGATCGACCGCGACTGACCGCGGCTTGTTAAACTGACCAGAGCCAGTGCCGCGGGCGCCGAGAACCTCAACGCGACCGAACAGCCGGCTCCGGAATTCCGCGTTAGCATCCGCCCGCGGCGCGCAACCGGCGACTGAGGCTGCTGCCGCCACCAGCAAAGCCAGCGCCCACCGCAGCCGTCTGCCATTCATGCCTGAGGGAGAGGGAGAAGGTAAGGGACAGCGGTTCATGGGGAGCAGTGTTTCTCCTTTAGAACGCATTGGGACCATGAACCTTGCGGTCTGGTCCACAACAGAGCCGCCTGAAGGCGGAACTCTGACCGGTCGCGAGCCGGACAACGCCGCGGACCATGCAGAGCGGCCGCCCGCCAGAGTCCCGCGTTTACGCGGTAAAGCAAGGTTCATGGGGAGTGCTCGATCTGGCCGGCCACGAGGCCCGCCAGATTGGACGCGGCTTCGCGGGAATCGACCCAAACTCAGCCACAAGATCGGCGGCAGCGCAGCCAGCACAAGCAACAGCAGACAGAGCGCGTTAACCTGCGGATTGTGGCCGTAATGCAACAGATTGAAGATTCTGAGCGCGAGCGTCTCGCCGCCGGGAGGAACGATGAACACCAGCGTCTCAACGTCCCAGAGACAAAGCAGATAAAGCAGATACCAAACCGCAGCAATGCGGCTACTCATCTGAGGCCAACACACATGGCGAAAAAGCTCCCATCTGGTAGCGCCGTCGAGCTGGCCGGCATCGGTCAGGTCGCGGTCCACAGCCCTGCGCGACACGACCGCGCCGGTCCAGCCCACGGCCAAGTACCGAATTGTGAGTCCGAATATCATGATCCAGATGCCCCGGGACAGAGCGAAAAATGGAGGCCGATTCAGTGCTTGAATCATCAAGATGCCTAGTACAACTCCCGGAACCAGGAGCAGTAACCAGGTGAGAAGTCCCAGATGCACGCGCCAAGACATGAGCCCAATCAACACGGCGAGTGCCGCGCTACCGCCAGCGGTGCAGGCTGACGTCACAAACGCTTCTTGCCCGGTCGCCCAAGCCGAGCCGAGGGCAAACCAAGCGCGATGACTGAATACAATCTGCGTCGCGGGGAACGCCGCGGCAAGCACACCGGTGGCAAGTGCCATGGCGCCACAGCCAACAAACCAGCCCTGGCCAAGCCGTTCCCGCCAAAGCGCGGCCGTCACGCTCCCCGCCACCCGCGGCCACGCAAACTCGCGGCGATGCAGAAACGCCAGGAGCAGCACCGGCGCCGCAATCAGCGGCCAACTCACGAACAGTGCGCCTCTGTAATCCAGACTGGTGTTTGCGTGCACATAAACCTCTACCGGCAAGACCTTCACTTGCAGCACGGCAGGTACGGCGAAGTTGTTGAGAGCAAGCACCAGCGTCAGCACAAGTGCTGGACCAAGACCGGACCGGGCCGCCGGCAACAGGAGCCACCTGACCAGAGCCGTGCTTCTCAGAAGCGGGTCCAGGTTGAACTGGTCGGGACCAAGCCGCTGCCATGCGCCGACCGAAGCGAACATAGTCACGGGCCACAGAAGCAAGGCCAACAACCACGCCGTACCGACCAACGACGCGACATTGAAAGGCAAGAACCGGTAAATGACGCCTGCCGGTCCCAGCAAAGATAGCCACGCGTTGACGACCACGAAAGGAGGCATCGCAAACGCCATCGCGGCGACGGCGAAGGCAATCAATCGTCCCCGGTTCCCCAACCCGCTGACAAACAGGGCCACCACGATTCCCAGCGCGGCCGCCATCCCGGTGGCAATCGCGCCCACCACAATGCTGTTCGCCAGAAGACTCCAATTCATTGCTCTCAGCGTCTCAGCGCAGGAATACCTTGCGCATCCGCTCCGTCGCGGTGTCCAGATCGCGCAAGAGAGCCTCCCAGTCGGGCTGCAAGGTTTTCGCCGCGGTGGCTCTGGGCGGCGGAGTCGCGCTCTCGAGCGCGTTAGCCGCAACCAGCGGAGCAAGCGCATCCGGCATCTGGAGGAAGGCGTAAAGCTCGAGGGCGGCTTCGGGGTGCGGCGCGTTCCGCACGACGGCGACGGTGTTTGGTATGAGGAGCGAATCGGCATCAAGCGGCATCGCGACTAAGGGCGCGCCATCGCGTTGCAAAACGGCGATGTCATCCGAATCCGTGAGACCAATAGGGGCCTGGCCGCGAGCAACCAATTTCGCGACGACGGAATTGCCGTCCACCAGGAACGGGCGGTTGGCGACCAAGGCACGACACCATGCTTCCCACCGTTCCTCTCCCCAGTGCTGGCGTAGCGCGATGAAGTGCGTGGCTGTTGTGCCAAACAACGGGTAAGCAAG
>JAXDCU010000498.1:0-3115 GCA_034677645.1 Verrucomicrobiia bacterium | reverse complement strand
GAATATCTTTGAGACGTCCATACTCGGGGAGATCGGCGATGCTTTCATTCTGCCCTAGCACGACCAGTCTGGCGCCCTCCGCAATGAGCGTTTTCAGAATGTCGTGCCGGTAAGCGAACATCTTGCGAATCGTGTCGTTCGCTCGGAGAAGAGCGGTGTCGCTGGCTTCGCGTCCGAGGACGGTGAACTCGCGCGCCCATGTGAGTTTTGTATAGTACGGGTCAGCTTTGATTCTCGGCGGCGTGTTTATGACGTTGGGAAGTTTTTGGAGAAAGCGATAACGCCAGTCCTGTTCTGGCCGCAGGTTAAAGGTTGTTCGGACCAGTTCGTAGCCTTCCGGGTCGTAGGCTTTAAGTTGCTCGCGTGTTCCGACGGGGCCGTGGTTCCAATTATTGACGCGGTTGCAGTCGAAGTATGCCTGAGCCATTTCCGCCCAATACTCTGCTGGATTTGATCCAGCGTAAGTGTCGCGGAACAGCCCTTTTTTGCGAGCGTTTTGGTAAGCGCGGTTTTTGCGGTCTTGCCATGTTGAGTCCAGCGAGTCCAACGCGTCGTCGATTGTGTGGGAGAACTCATGGACGGCGATGCTCTCGTCGTCATATCTGTCCAGTGGGCGGCTGAGCAGGTTTTCCTCTCCAAAACTGGTTGGACGGCCGCCCGTGCCGCGCACCCGCTCGTTCATGTAATCGGGATTAGGAACGTTTCGGTACTCGGGCATGTCGGTGTAAACCTGATCTTCTCCAATGACGATGAGGTACATCCGGTCCTTGACCATTGCGTTGAGGATGTCCGGACGCCCCGCCAGCACGTGAGTCACTATTTCGTGCGTGCGTTGCAGGGCTAGGTCCGCCACTTCGTCCGAGGCAGCGACCGGCATGCCCCTAACATCCACGCATTTCCTGTAGAACTGACGGGCCACGTCGCGGTCCCGTTCCCGAACAAGCGAGAAGAACGAATCGGACGGAGTCGTTATGGCGGGCGCGTCGTTACTAACAGCGGCTGCGAGTTGGATTGCACCAGCGACCGCAACACCGGTGACAAGCAGAAAGTGGTCTCGCGGTTTCATGGTTTTCAATTCGCCGCCGTGCTGCGCGCGTTGCGATCTGGTGGCTCGATGCCGAGAAGCTGCCGCGCGAAGAAATCGTCGCGCCGGCGGGCTCCATATTCACCACCCGGCCCATGGCCACCACCGGGAACCAACAGAAAATCAAAACTTTTGCCTGCTTTGATGAGCGCGTCAACGAACCGATAAGTCGATTCCGGCGGCACATTGTCATCCATCTCGCCCACGACGAGCAACAGGCGTCCCTGGAGCCGGTGCGCATTCTGAATGTTCGAGTTTTCGGCATAGTGCGGCCCAACAGGGTACCCCATCCACTGTTCGTTCCAGGAAGCCTTATCCATCCTGTTGTCATGACAACCACAACTGGCCACCGCCGCTTTGTAGAACTCGGGGTGAAACAGGAGAGCCCCAGCGGCGTTTTGGCCGCCAGCGGAGTTGCCGTACACACCTACGCGTGTCGCGTCCATGTACGGATACTTTGCCGCGGCGGCTTTGATCCAGAGAATGCGGTCGGGCAAGCCGGCGTCCTTGAGGTTGCGCCAGCAAACATCGTGGAATGCTTTTGACCGATGCGCGGTGCCCATGCCGTCCATCTTCACTACGACAAAACCGAGCTTGGTGAGCGATTCGTAGCGTGAAGCTGGACTGAAAGACTTTGGCACGTAAGCGCTCTGCGGGCCGGCGTAGATTTCCTCGATTATGGGATACTTCTTGGTCGTGTCCACATTTCTCGGCCGGTGGATGATGCCCCATATGTCCGTGTGGCCGTCACGCGCTTTGGCCACGAAAACTTCCGGCGGTTCCCAACCGCTTGCTTTGAGCTCGGTGATATCCGTTGTCTCCAGAGCACAAACCAGTTTCCCGTCTGAAACGCGGCGCAACTCGTTGACGGGCGCCTGGTCCACGCGACTGTATGTGTCGAAGACGTAGCGACGGTCCGGCGAGTAGCGAACGGAGTGGGTGCCGTTGCCAGCGGTTAAGAAGATCAGATCGCTGCCATCGAAATTGACGCGGCCGTAGTGAACGAAATAGGGGTCCTGATCCTCATAGACACCGCTGGCGTGGAACCACAGAACACGGTTGGTTTCGTCGATTTGGTCGATGCCACGCACCACCCAGTTCCCAGCAGTGATCGGATTCTGCACGGCGCCCGCGGTGGTGTCCACGAGGTAGAGATGTCGCCAGCCACTTCGCTCGGACGCGTGGACAACCTCGTCCGTCCGTTCCAGCCATGTGATCGGAGTCAATCTCAGGTTCTCCGTGTGGGCTGTCCAGATGAACGTGCTGGTCCGTTCATCGATGAGGTTGCGGACATTGCCGGTCGCTGAATCGATCTGAATAAGCCGGAGCCGCTGGTGACCTCTGTCAATTTGTTCGTAAGCGAACCACTTGCCGTCTCTGCTCCAGTGCACCGCGGGACTCAGCCACTCGTGTTCGAACCTGTCCACGTCCGGCTTGATCTGCTTGCGGCTGGCAATTCCGAACAAGTTCAATTCGTAAGTGGCGAACTTGTCCCCCGGCAGAGGGTAAGGGCGGCTGTGGAGCTTGGCACGCCCACCCCCATCAGGCGAAGACTCGACTAGGTAGACTTCCTTCCGATCGCCGGGCGCGATCCTGAAAGCAACAAGCCATTTCGAATTCGGAGACCACGCCAACCGCCCGTACGACAGCTTTTCGTTGCCGTCCTGGCTAAGCTCGATTTCCTGGGCCGCGCCGTTGTTCGACCGGACAAAAACGTTGTGCTCCTTGACGAACGCCGTCCATTGGCCGTCGGGCGAACGATCGGAACCGTCGCGAGAGCGCTCAAGGCGGCCTCCGCGGCGCGGGCCTTCCGCCCCAGCATTGCCATCGGTCTCGGCACCGGGCGCGGGGAATGACGTCGCCTCCGACTTTGTGAGTTCGCACGAAGGCAAGTCGCACTGCCAGACAACACCATCGGTTGCGAATCGCATCGCCTTGGCATCCTCGGCAAACTCGATAGTGTCGAATGGAAGCTGGTCAGCCGGATGGTTCTTACCCGTGGTCTTGGACAGAGTCGTAGCCAGCTTTGCG
>JAXDCU010000497.1:0-2652 GCA_034677645.1 Verrucomicrobiia bacterium | reverse complement strand
GATCGCCGGCTCGTCACCGATAAACTCCAGAACGGATCGGATGATCTCACGGAGAGAGTCGCCGTTTGATTTGATTGGGGCGAAGAGCCGATCGTTGTGTTGAGTCAGCGCAATGGCAATCGGAACGCTCAGTGCGCTCGTCGCGATGAAAACGGGAGCAATGAACCGATCGTGGCTCGTTTCGTGGAAGTTCTTCAGGTCCAACGTGGGGTGGTGAAAGTCCGGGAAAAATTGCTCTAGCCTGGGTTGGCGATATTTGTTCCATTGGTGATCGTATTTTTGCTGCCGCGTGACGGCGCTCTTGTGTGGAGGATGATGGGAACATTCATGGAGGTGTTTCGATGGCAGTCGCTGAACCTCTGCCTTATCGCAGTCCGATCCGGAAGTTGCTGCGGTTCTTCCAGCGGAGTCGCGACAAGTGGAAGAGCAAATGTCAGACAGCGAAACGAGAGAACAACAGCCTGAAGGTCCGGTTGGCAGCCATGAAAGAGAGCCGCGATCGCTGGAAGGCGAAAGCACAGGAGTTGGCAGAAGAGCGGACTGCGACAGAGACCGTACCGGACGTCGTTGCGACAAAAAAGCAGGGATAAGTGCGTCCCCGCCGCCGCCGATGCGCCCACGCGTGCGTTGTCGACCGCGTGCGTGGAGGACCTGAACACGCCTGTGGCCCGTCACCAGTTTTCCTTGGGCGTGATTGCCAGTTGTCTGGCGGCAGTGCTGTGTGGCGGCATGCCGTTGCAGCGTGTGCCGGCAGCCATGGAGTTGCAGGGGAACTGGTGCGGCATCCCCCTGGCTTCCGCCAGTTACTATTCTGTCCGCTTGTGGTTGCTGCGATTGGGCTTGTATCACCTCAGGCGCCCGAAACAGCAGGCCGATGACTGGATGTGGATCATCGACCACACAGTGCAATTGGGTGACCGCAAGTGCCTGGTCATCGTGGGGCTGCGGCAGTCGGTGTGGGAACAGGCGGAGAGCCGCGTCTTGAGCCACGAAGATGTCCAGTTGATCGACTTGCAGCCGGTGACTCAGTCCAATGGCAAGGTCGTCTATCAACAACTGAAGGCTGCCGCGACGAAGACGGGCGAACCGCGGGCGATTATCAGCGACAGAGGGTCCGATTTGCACTGCGGCATCGAACTGTACCGCCAGAGACATTCTGGCACGGTGTGGATGTATGATATCAAGCACAAGACCGCCTGTCTCCTGAAGCAGGCGCTGCACAATGACCCATCGTGGGTGAAGTTCACGGAGCACGCTCATCGCTTCAAACAGCAGATATCGTTCTCCCCCTTGGCCGGTTTGGCGCCTCCGCAGCAGCGCAGCAAAGCGCGGTACATGAACGTCGACGTGCTGACGGACTGGGCGACGCAACGACTGGCGTTGTTGAACTCGCGCAAAACGATCATCCAGGCGGGCTTGAAGCCGGCACAGGTGGAGGAGAAACTGGGATGGTTGCGGACGTTTGAGCCGCAGATTGCGCGGTGGGGAGAACTGCTGGCGGTGGTGGGAGCGGCAGAACATTATATCCGTCACGAAGGTTTCCACCTGGAAGCGGCCCCCGAACTCGACGCATGTATGCCCAAGCCCGCCACGCGTCCAGCTCAGCACATGCGGCGTCAGTTGCTGGAGTTCGCGCGGGAACAAGGACAACAAGCGCGCGAAGGCGAGCGGCTGTTGGGTTCGAGCGAAGTGCTCGAGTCGGTGATTGGCAAATTCAAACACGTGGCTGGCGAGCGTGGCCAGCACGGCATGACCGGAATGGCGTTGAGTATCGGCGCGTTCCTTGGTCCACAAACGATCGACACCGTGCAGACCGCTCTGGAAGAGACGACCACTTCTGACGTATGGAGTTGGTGCCGAAAACAACTTGGTGCTACCGTACAAAGCGTCCGGCGCAGAATTGCGCAAGCATTGGGGCGCGGAACACAAACGCCAAACGTTAACCGTTGAAAACCCTTGATTCTTTCACGTCGCCATGTGTCGCCGCCGGTCCCTGGAAATGTGTCGCGCACTGGTGTTTCGTTCCAATCGGCTTTCGCGATCGTTGCCGCATCACGACGCGACATCCCAGCCCGTTCTACCATGTCATTGCGGAACGCTCGCGGAACCCGGACGGCGTTGCACCATGGCGTGCCGACCAGGACCTCAGCGCGCTCCAGACCGCGTCGACGCAAGCGGGAGAAGACCCCAAGAGCTGGAACGACCTTCGGCACCTGGGCGGCGAGGTCGATCCGGCGCCTGGGGCCGCTGCGACGCTGGCAGATATTTCTGAAGCCGGAGCCATTGCCGCGATCCGTCTGAAATTGCCGCTGGCCGCGCAGGCCGAGTGCCAGTCGCTCTGGCTTACCATCCAGTGGGATGGCGACCGTCCGGGCGTCGAGGCGCCGGTCGGCTTCTTCTTCGGCGCCGGAGTCAGATGGCAAGACATCCCTTCGTATGCAGTGGGGATCCGCCGCGATGAAGGCTATTGCTTCCTTCCGATGCCGTTCTGGCACCGAGCCCGAATTCGGCTCGAGAACCGAGGTGACAAATCGGTCGGTCCAATCGGTTTCTCCGTCGACTGGCGGGACCAACCCTATCCGCCGGACCGCGCCTGTTACTTCCGCACCTGCTTTCGTTCCGGACCGACGGTTCGCGGTCGCGACTGGCTCT
>JAXDCU010000496.1:0-2550 GCA_034677645.1 Verrucomicrobiia bacterium | reverse complement strand
AGGCTGCTCATGGTTGAATAGACATCCTCGACCTTGCCGTACTTGATTGGTATGACCTCGAGCTTGTAATCGCTCTCGACCTTGACGTCCACCTGCTCGATCAGCTCGGACATTCGCTTGATGTTGGCAGGGTAATCCCGCAAAACCAGCGTCATGGTGCTGTCGATTGGCACAATCCCGTTCTGGACCTTGCCAAATCCCTGGAGCAACTGGGCTGTCTCCGATGGCAAGGCGTACTTGAGCGAGACCACCTTGGTGACAAACTGGCCGGCTTCCGGGAGTAACTTTGCATCCACCGTGGAGAATGCCGCGCCTTCCTGAAGCGCTTGCTGAGTTGGCACGGCGCTGACGAATTTGTCCCCAACGTTGATCATCGTGATCTGGTTCAGGCCGAGCACGGCTTCGAGCGCCTGCACAGCTTCCTCGGCGCTGAGTTCCTGTTCGTTCCGGAACGTGATCGAAGCAGCGGGCAAGTTCGCTGGACGTAGAACGCTCCGCCCGGTCAGCAATGCGTAGTAGTTCAGTACCTGTTCGATGGGCGCAACTTGCAGGTTGATGATCTTCTCCGGAATCTTGCCCGATGGACTGAATTCGATGACGTTTGTGCCTCCTGGCACGATGACCACGTTGGTTCGCCCCGGCATCGCGGCCGCGGGCCCGGTACCGCCAGGGACATTGACAGCCGGCTGAACCGCGGTCGCGTCAGTCGGACCCGAAGGCGCGGTCGGGGTCGCCGCTGGCGCGACTCTCGCCGGAGTCGGCGCGCTGGCAGGCAGTCCCCCATCCGCATTCATCGCGGAGCGCGGGAGGGCGATGTTGGTGTTGGCAAGGGCGGGAACTGGCGCCGAGGCGGGCGGCACAGGTCGGACAACTCGGTTTGACAGCGCGGAGCGCATGGCTCCAGCACGCGACGCCCCAACTCCCGCGGTGCCGGGTGTGGGAGGTGTCGGCGGAAGGGGGCGAGCGGGCCGGGCAGCGGCTCCTGTTTGTCCCTGGGGCTGAGCTGGAATGCCAGTGGCGGCCGGCGGTGCCGCATTGGTGGCAGGCGGGGTGGCCTGCGCGCGCGCTACTTCCCATCCCGGTCCAGTGACGTATGCGACAATAAGAGTAAAGACCAGTGTTTTCACTGTTTCGTAGTGGTGACGGAGGTTGTCGTGCTGGCTGAGCGGGCGGGCGCGGCCGCAGTCGGCGCGGTCTTAGGTTTCTTCTGGTAACTTGCGACGACGGTGATTTTACCGATGAGTCTGAACTGCTGCGGATCAGGGCGCAGGTCCATGTCGCGGACGCGTATCATCGAGTCGCCTGAGCCGAGCGCCACCAGGAAATCGACGAGTTGCTTGTCAGTGGCGGCGACATCGACGGCGAGAGTCTGCTCGTCAAAGAACTGGTTGGTGCTTACAGAGGCGACGGGGCGTGTGCCGGTGATAGCCACGCCTTTAAGCTGCGCTTCGGTCTGGACAGTGCGGGTGAGTTGTAGCGCTTGTTCCGCCGCAAGGACGGCTTCGCCTTGTTTGGCGAGGAGATCGAGGCGAGCGCGGTACGCTGGCTGGCGGGCGATTTCGGCGCGGTAAGCATCGAGCGTATCGCGTGAGGATCGCAACTGCAGCTTCAGCCTGCTCATGTCGTAGAAATGCGGCCAGACAAACAGGGCGTTGACGATCACAAACGCGACCGTCAGCACAACCACCAGGATGCGCCGTTCCTGGGCTGTGAGGTTAAGCTTGTCAAAGAAACCGTTCATCAGAGGTCTGAGCGCTTGACTTCGCACTCGATCGTCCAGTTCATGGGGCGAACGCCGGCCCCAACCCCACTGCCCTGGATGCTCTTGGTGCTGACCTGACTGAAAAGAGGCTGGCCTCTGGCGACTGATTTGCTAAGCGCCTCGTTGAACTCAGTCACCATGGTTTGTTGATCTGTGGGAACCGTGCCGTAGATGCCAAGTTTCTTGCCGCGCTGGAAACTGAGCTGTGTCAATATGAGCTCCGTGGGCAGCGTGTCTGAAGCGGCTTTCCAGCAGTCCAATGCCGCGAATTTTAGGTTCATCTGCTCCTCCAGGACGTTGACCTTGGCCTTGAGCTGCAGTGCATTGGTGTAGCTGCCGGAGAGGGACGCTATCTCGCTATCCACGCCGTTTTTTTGTATCCCCACGTATTTCAAGCCTGCCATGAACCCAATCACAGCCAGCACGTAGAGCACGCCCAGCGCCCCCAGACCACGCATCCAAAGCCTGTCGACGAACTGTTGGCGATAGCGCGTCGCGTATTCGGGTGGCATTAGATTTGCCCGCGTGTCGAGCGTCATCGAGGCAGCCGCTAGCTCGGCTTGGGCGAGGGGCGCCCGAACGTCGGGAGCGGTTCCAACAAAATCCGTCAACGGCGTTTGCAGCTCCGCGGCGAGCACCGGGTCGGCTATCAAATGCCACTGTGGCGAGGCCGGCAGCCAGCCTTCCATCTCGCCTCCCCACGCGGCCTGGCGCAGCATTTCGACCAGGTGCGCCCCAGCGGTCAGATTGCCGGGCAACTGAAAGAGGTTGACGTGTGCCAGACGGCC
>JAXDCU010000495.1:0-4332 GCA_034677645.1 Verrucomicrobiia bacterium | reverse complement strand
GGATCGGGGCGTCCGGGCGATCCCAGAACCGCGGCGCTCGGTCTCCAGCTCGAAGGGTTTCCCCATGCGCTGGATGGCAGACTCTCGTCGGCGATCACCAATGAGAAGCCTGATCCGTCCGTGGTTGGGCACCAGGAGTCGTTGAACTTGAAATCCATGACCAGCTCAAGCATGGGACCGAGCAGCCGCAGTCGTTCGCCAGCGTTGTCCAGGTTGCCGATGTAGACACCGCCAATGTTGGTCACGTCCGGATAACGCTGTTTGAATGCCGCGAGGTTTTTGACCAGCACGACATACTCGCCGGCGCCCAGGCTCGTGACGGAGTTGGCGGCAGTGAACGTGAACTGAATGCCATTGGCAAAACCGAATCCGACCAGATTGATAGGGGCTGGGCCGACGTTTTTCAGTTCAATGAATTCGAAATCGTTGTCATCTCCCGTGCCTTCGGTTGGATTCGGAGGATGGTACATGATCTCGGTAACGGCCAATGCTGGCGTTGCAACGACGTATGTCGCCACGGTTGACCCGGACCATGGGCTCGACAGAGGCGGATTCTCCGAAGGCCCCGTGAGGTTACGGTGGTTCGGGTTGCGATTGCGCGCGAAGACGCGCGCATTGTCTTCGAGCACGATCGAAAAGGGCGCCACGCCGGACCTGGCTGCGGCGGAGATTGCCCCGCTGGGCATGCGCGGGTCGGAGCCGTCGAGTGTGTAGTATGTTGTGGTGCCGGGTTTCGCGTTGGGGGCCGTGACGGTGAGGGTGAATCCGGCGGGGACGCTGCCGCCGCCGCCGCTGAAAACCGGCGCCGCCAGGAAGTTCGTGTCGATGAAGTTACAGCGGTCGCGATACCAGAGTTTGAGGAAGTCCAACTCGCCCTGGTAAGTGCCCGAAAAAGTGTGCGAGTAACCGTTGGCGCTTACCGTTCCACTGCGTGGCCTTATTTCGGACCTGAACTGAACCGCGCGGGTTTGGACACCGCTCACCACGTTGCCCAGGGCGTCGACAAGGGCGAACAGACTCGCGTCCGACAGCGTGCCGTTTCTTCTCAATTCCTGCCACCGATCGATCCAGCGTTGCCAGAAATCCAGGTCGTTGAACAGACGATTCATCCAAGCGTTGCACATGTAGGTGTCGTAGCCGAAGAAATCGGTGCCGTTGTCCGAGCTGCGCCCGCGCCAGGCGCAAGGATTGAAGGCGCGGGTGTCGCCTCCGCCGGTTGTTCCCTGTGAGCGGTCAAAGTCCCAAATAGGGCCCAATTCAATCTTCTTCTCGCGGTCTTTGTAGAGAAAGGCGCTGAGTCGCAGAGCATCCAGGCAGAGGGTGGTTACGTTGACGATGTGGTGGTCGATCCACGAATTCACGTCGATGTACGCCGCGTAGCCGGTCTGGGAGTTTGTGTAGCTCGAACTGAACAGCGCTGTCTCGAAATCGTTGAAGTACTGTCTGAGGTACTGTTCCTGAGGGTCGCGGTCGGGAGACTGGATTTCAATGCCGGTCGGGTCCTGGTAAATCAGTTGCTGTCCTCTGGATGTCGTGAATGTCCGCTCATCGGCGTCCACGCGCCCGCCGTTGTTGAGGAGCAGGTAACCACCCGTGACATCTGGTGGGCTGGTGTTCTCCGGCTGGAGATTGGCGATATCGACTCTGGCGGAGTTGCGTTTGACCTTTTCCTCAACCACCCACAAGCCGTTGTAGTTTCCGGAAGCCGGCTGATTGAACGTGATAGCGCCGCCTGTCTTGTTGAGGAATACCTCAACGAACCGAGTCCGGGGAGCGTAGCGCCCCACGGCCCAGCTCATCTCACTAGCCATCGGATTGTGAATCAGGACCTGATCGAATGCGTTGGGCGCGTAAAACACCCAGTCGGACTCAGCCGGCATGCCGCACACTTCCACGTCCTGGTCATCGTTGTATTCGTTCCATGTTTCCACGGCGTAGCCTTCAGTGGTGTTGCCGCGAATGTTGATCCCTGCCCGCGTAACCAGCGTCGGAGGATTGGTCATCGACGCGACGCCGTTGATCGGCTCAAAGGTCATGAAGATCGCGCTCTGGTCGGTTGTCGAAGGTATGTTTCCGCCAGCCAGGTTGTGGATTAGCACGATAGGCAAGTGCGAGGTGAACGCGGCGGACTGAGCCGTCAACTGCACATAGTTCGCCGTGCGGGGCGGCCCTGGCAGGAAGCCGGCCTGTTTGGGGAATGACCGCGCCCTGACTTGAACGGTGGTGTTGACTTGGATTGGGCTGACGTAGAGAGGCGAAGTGGCGGTGGGGATGTTAGTGAGGGCTGGCGTGCCTGAGCCAACATTGGAAGTGACTAGCAGGTACCGGACTTCCCAGTTGTTGGCGTCCGGGACGGAAAGTTTAAGCTGGAACGGACTGATGAAAGTGCCGCCAACACGTGAGAATTCAACTTCCGGCCCGAAACCCTCGCCGCGGCTGACGTTTGGCTCGCCGGGAGTGGTCTGAGTGAAGTAACCGACCAAAGTCGCATCCAACCGGTCTCGGCCGTAGGAGACGTCTTCGTATTGGCGAGGGTATGTGGGCGAGAATGCCGAGACGATGTTCGTGAGCTCGTCGACCAATGCCAGGAAGGATGGATTCGAGGAGAGCTTGAAGTTCGTGTGCAGGCGACCGAGCACGTTCGTATCCCGACCCGAAACGAACACCAGCAAGTAGCCCCGTGCGGGAACGATCCCGGAAGGGAACCTCCATCGCGTCAAGTCCGAGGCATCGTCGGTCAAGAACCAGCCGGTCACGTTCTGAGGCGTGCTTTTGGCGTTGTGGATTTCGATCCAATCGACGCTCTTGCCCAGCTCGTCTCGAATCGAATTCGGCTGTTCGCCGCTGTTGGATGAGAGGAACTCGGAGATGTAGACGTCCGAAATAACCAGATTGGGGTCGAGGTTGTAGCTCCACGCGCCACCGGCAAAAGCGTTCGAGGCGCTAGATGTGTCACTGATCCCGTGCCCTGGCGCCCATGCCACGTGAACGGTCCCAGTCGGAGGCTGAGGAAAGTCAAATACGAACTGGTTCGCGCCAACTCCCCTGAGACCAGTGGCGGGCTGGTCGTTGATGAGAAGGTCAGCGGCATCCACCCCAACTACCGGTTCACTGAAACCGATCTCAATAGACGTCAGAGTCCGCACCGTTCCACCGGCAGGAGGCACCAGCAGGTCCACGTAAGGCGGTGTTTCGTCCACGCTCGCACGAAGAGCCACGTTGATGACGAAGTCGCCACTCGACCCGATCGACGAATTGAATGCCTGCACCGCCAGGATGTTCGTGCCTGGCAAGAGAACCGCTCTGGGATTCGAGACGGTGTGCTCCACCCAGGGGATCGGCTCCTGTAACGCCGGGAGCGACGTGTCATTGTAATGAAGGTCCCACCCGCGCATGTTGAAAGTAGCGACTGGATGACCGTTGATCCAAGCATTGAAACCGTCGTCGCTCAGGGCCGTGAGCTTGAGTTCGGCGATCGCGTTTGGATTTTCCACCACGAACTCCTTGCGCATGAAGATGCACGTGTAACTGCGCCGCATGTCGCTCAGACGCGTGCCGGGACTCGGCTGGACGTCACCATACCAAAACGGTTCGTTGGCGGTGGTCCATCCTGACACGTCGAAGCTCGGCAGCCGCCAAGCCGTGGTGTCGGGCCACGAGGCTTCGGAAGTGCCTTTGAAGTAGCGCCAACTACTGTCCTGTGGCACCAGTTCGACGGCGGACGCGTCGAGCAGCGTTAGGCCAAGGACAATTGTGACCGCCAGCGACAGCTTCATAGGTTACAATGGAGTCTAGCACGTACCCTGCCAATTACCAATCGACCAGACTGAAGCTCATTGACCGACTTTGAGTGGTCACCGATTCGAGATTCTCGGCGGTCATGCGGTTTCTTTCGATGCGCGATTCCGATCTTGACGAGTCGTCACCAGCGGTTGACAGTTGCTTAAACAGCATCTCAGCGGTTCATGCCAACCAACGCTCTTGACTCGCCCAAGCGTCAAAGAGCCAGGTGAGTGTTGAGCCACAATTGCGCGTGCGAAAGCTCCTCATCTTCGCCCACATTCCTCCGCCGCACCATGGCCAGAGCTACATGGTAGAGCAGGTTCTGGAAGGATTGGGTGGCGACACTCGGCGGCGCCAGGCGGCTCCCGAAGACGAACGCGCCCTCGTTTGCTACCATGTCAATAGCAGGGTTTCCCGGCAGTTGGAGGACGTTGGTCGGTTCCAGTGGCGCAAGCCGCTGCTTCTGATCCGCTACGGAGCGGAAGCGGTTTGGTGCCGTCTGCGTCATGGGGCGACGGACTTCTTATGTGTACCGGCCTCGCCGAACCG
>JAXDCU010000494.1:0-8809 GCA_034677645.1 Verrucomicrobiia bacterium | reverse complement strand
CCAAACGCTGGCGCGATTTGGTGCTCGCAGCGTCCAACCGCGCGAAGCGCCTGGAGTGCGCCGATTCATCGGCGCTTTTGGCCGGGTGGACATCGACTCACGACGCCGGCCGCAGATCGGTTCATGGTCCCAATGCCTTCTAGAAAGAGAAACCTCCCTCTCCGTCAACCGCAAGGTAGGGCTGGACCGACCGGGCCAGCCGCGACCGTGCTGCTCCACGGAAGAAGCCGGCGCGCCCGCCTCTACCGCCGGTTCTTCCATGCGACCCAGAGCCCCGCGCACGCACCGCACAAATGGCCCTCCCATGAAACCGGCCCATGCTGAGGCAAGACACCGTACATGACCCCGCCGTAGAGCAGTACCACCAACAAGGCCACAAACGCCGATTGCCAGCTTCTGAGCAGAAAACCCGCGGCGGCCAGATACGTGACCAACCCGTAGATGATCGAGCTCGCACCCAAGTGCACGGTGCCGCCCCGCCCAATAAGCCACGTGCCAAAACCGCTCACTATCCAGATGCAAACCAAGGCTATCCCCGGCCGATAATGCCGGTCCATGAACAGCAGCGTCAGTAGAACAAACAGAGGCGCGGCGTTTGCCAGCAAATGAGCGAGGTTGGCGTGCAGCAGCGGGCTGAACGCGATCCCTACAAGGCCTGAAAGTGTCCGCGGCACAATCCCCAGCAGCCGCAGGGACGGAACCAGCGACACTAGCAACCCCGCCAGGCAGACAACTCCGACTAGGGAGCTGCTCGTCTCAATCGCATTGGACAACTTGCGTGAACTCGGCCCCTGCATCGCGTCAGTCTTGGCAGTCTCAGCCTCACTGCTGCCGCTGACAAGCGGCAAAAGGGGTCCCGTGACATCCAGCGCCCGTCGCGGTCTAATGTTACGTATGAACCACCGCGAGGGTATCGCCGACTCCGCGGCGCCTGAGGTCCTGATGGAACTCCTCGCCCAAGCCGAGCGAGCCGGCGCCAGCGATATTCATCTTCGGATGACTGGGGCCGGCGCTGAGGTGTTGTTCCGCCTCGATGGTGTTATGACACCCGTGCGTGTATTGGGAGCGGACATTGCCGAGAGGGTATTTGGCCGCATCAAGTTCTTGGCGAGACTCAAGACATACCAGGACTCGCTCCCACAGGATGGCCGGATAGATCGCGCCGACAGCGGCCTGCGGAACGATCTGCGAGTCGCTACGTACCCGACCGTCACTGGCGAGAAGATCGTCTTGCGAATCTTCCAGCAATCGACCGTCCCGGCCATTCGCGATCTTGGCCTTGACGACGCCGTCGCGGTCGAGCTCGAAGCCGTGCTACGCCAGAGCGCAGGTCTTCTGCTTCTGACAGGCCCGGCGGGCAGTGGGAAAACAACCACGATCTATGCTTGCCTCAAGTACCTCCTCGGCTTCGGAGGGCGCCATATCATCACCGTCGAAGACCCGGTCGAGCAAGTCCTGCCGGGCCTGATGCAGACTGAGGTGAACGAGGGGCGTGGCCTGACATTCGCTGTTGCGGCTCGGCACCTTTTGCGTCAAGACCCGCAAGTTCTGGTCCTGGGTGAGATTCGTGACGACGAGACGGCCACGTTGGCGGTGCGCGCGGCGCTTACCGGTCACCTGGTGATCTCGACACTGCACGCTGGATCGTGCAGAGGAGTATTCGAGCGGTTGCTCGTTATGTGCCCCGACCAATACGCCGTCATCTCCGCAGTTGTTCTGGTTCTGAACCAGAGGCTCATGCGCAGGCTGTGCGGCAACTGCAAAGGCGCTGGTTGTCCCGCCTGCATGCAAACCGGCTATCGCGGCCGCGTACCGCTGGTTGAGTATGTGCGAGTGGACGCCATGTTGCGGCGCCAGCTCCGATCCAATGGGCCCGACCAAGTGCAAGCGGTCCGAGGCCTCGAACAACGAGCGCGTGAGGTTCTCGATGACGGTTTGTCAGATAAGAAGGAATTCGAACGTGTGTTTGGATATGAACCTTGACGAGTTTGGCTTCTTCAACCAGCAACTGGCAGGCATGCTGCGACAGGGCATCCCGCTGGAGGGAGCAATGCGCCAGTTGTGTGCTAGCATGCAGCAAGGCAAGCTCCGCACTGAGATCGTAGCTCTCGCCAGCGATCTGGCCAAAGGGGCGCCGCTGCGCGAGGCACTGCCGCGGCGTCGGCTTCCACAGCTTTACGTCGAGGTTGTGCAAGTGGGGGCGCAGGCCAACAACCTGCCGGGCACGCTCACTCTACTGGCTGACTACTACCAGCACCGCCACGCGCTTTGGATGCGGCTCAAGGGCTTGATGGTGTATCCGGCGATTGTGCTTCTGGGCTGCATCTTGCTGTCGGTTCTGCTGGGGCGGTTCGTGGCAATCTGTCGGCGCACGCTGCTCCCCGCCTTCAGGGACGTATTTGAAGGCACGGCGGTCCCGCCCGATTGGCAGTTTGGCGCGTTTGCGTTGTGGATGCCACTGGCCTGGATGCTGTTGATGGCGGTTCTCTTCTTCATGGCAATCTCCATTCCAGCATGGCGCGATTGGCTTCGGTGGCGGCTCCCCGGTTTTCGTGAATCGAGCCTCAGCCAATTGGCGGCCACGCTCAGATTGCTCATAAGCGGCGGCAATGATCTGGGCCAATCCTTGGCGTTGATGGCTCGCCTCGAAGCTGGCACGCGCCTCGGGCGGGAACTGGAGCGTTGGCGGCAACGCATCGGATCGGGAATGGCTAAATTCGGCGAATTCGCCGCCGGCAGCCCTCTTGTCCCGCCGCTGTTCCTCTGGCTCGTCGGGCAGAGTGGCGAGGCGCTGGCAGATGGCTTGGGCCGCGCAGCCGACCTTTACCGCGAACGCGCCAGGCACCGAACCGAGCTGCTGCTATACGCCGCTCTGCCGGTAGCGATTCTGGTGCTTGGCGTGTTGATTCTAACGCAAGTCCATTTCGCAATCCGCGCGTTGGTGTTCATGATCAACATGCTCGGGTATGTTGGTGAGTGAAAGAGTAAAGGCACCATGGATACAGTGGCGATACTAATACTCCTGGCAATATGGCTCTGCCTGCCACCGCTCCTCGCCCTGGCAGCCTACGTGGGCTACTATTTCCTCAGCCTCCCATTGCGCAGACAGGAACGCGCTCGACTGTTCCTCGACATCATCGAATTTGGACTCGAGAGCGGCCAGAGCCCGGAAGCCACCATCCGCTCCGCGGCCAAATCTGGCGATCGCGCGTTAGGCGTCCGTTTTCATCTCCTGGCGAGATGGCTTGAGACCGGCCGACGACTTGACCAGGCACTCGAATGCGTGCCGCGACTTTTGCCGCCCGGCGTCGCTGCCATGCTCAAGGTCGGCCTGGAGCTCGGAGACGTGCGAAAGGTGATCGGTGCGTGCCGACAACAGCTCGGTGAGGGCGTGAGCAAACTCTTTCAGGCCCACAACTATCTGGTTGCGGTCTTACTCATGGTCAGCCCCGTGTGGGTCGCCGTGTTTGCCATGCTAATGGTCTCCGTCGTCCCCAGGCTCACCGCGATCGCCACGGACATGGATGCGGGATTTCCGTCTTACTTCGTATGGTTCGCTGACCATTCCCTGGCACTGATCCTGGTGCAGGTGGCGATCGCGATCGGGCTCTACTTGGCCACGCTCGCATACGTGGGTGGCCCCCGCCTGGCTGGGTGGGTGGATAGTGTCCTGCCTGGCTTTCCGGATTGGATTGCGTTCAAGGTGCCTTGGCGACGCAAACGTATGCAGCGCGACTTCTCCGCTATGCTCGCTGTTCTCCTGGATGGAGGTGTGCCAGAGCACAGCGCCGTCCGGATGGCAGCGGATAGCACAGCCAACAGCACGTTTCAGCAAAGGGCTAACAGCGCAATCGCCAGCCTCGAACGCGGCAGCGGCCTCGTGGCGGCGGTGCGGCACATGGACGACTCCGGCGAGTTTGGCTGGCGCATTGAAAACGCAGCGCGGGGTTCAGGCCGATTCATGTCGGCGCTGGCGGGATGGCACGAGGCCCTCTCGGCGCAAGCTTTCCAACTCGAACAAGCCACGGCGCAGTTGATCACGTCCGGCCTTGTGCTGGTGAACGGAGTGTTTGTGGGGACCCTCGCCGCGGCCGTATTCGGGATGCTGACAGGAGTGTTGAACGCAGGTGTGTTATGGTGATTCGTATACCAGGAGCCGGACAATACCGGAAAGAGCGAGCTTCACTCACTATTGAGCTGCTCATAGCCGTCACAATCCTTGTGCTAGCCGTTTTCCCATTGGCGCTGTCGTTCCTTGGCGAACAGAAACTGGCACGCTCCTACTACTACCGAGCCGTGGCGATAGAGATCGTCGATGGCGAAATGGAAGCATTGGTGGCCGGCGGATGGCGCGGCTTTCAGCCGGGCGTCCACGCTTATGCTCCGCGCGCCGAGTCGGCGGTTCAGTTGCACCCAGGCCGCTTCGAGCTGACGGTCGCGAGCGACCGACTCCGGCTCGCTTGGTTGCCAGCCAAACGGGACTTGGGTGGCGCGGTCATCCGTGAAGTCAAGGTAGGACACTGAATCAAGTCGGACTGACTGGTGTAACGATCATCGGTATCCATGCGAACCAAGACCTCAACAGGGAGCCAGTTCGGGCGGCCTCAGGCCCGCCGCGGCGCGCCGCGCGTGTCCGAGCGAGGCGTCATGCTGACCGAGTGTCTCGTTTATCTGGCGGTGGTACTAGTTGTAGTTAGCGCGGGGCTGGCGGTCTTCTATCAGGTGCTGGAATATTCGATACGCCTCCGGCGCAACGCCGATGACATAGTTCGTGTTCTGCGGGCCGGGGAACAATGGCGCGCCGACGTGCGCTCAGCTTCGGGTCCACTGGTCCTCGAGCGCGGCCGGGCCGGCTTTGCCCTGCAAATCCCCCAGCCCAATGGCCAGATCGCGTATGTCTTTCTCACTAACGTCGTGGTCCGCTGCACGGAGGCCGATGACCGCTGCAGGACTATCCTCGCGGGCGTGAAATGCAGTTCGTTTCATCAAGACCCGCGCGGTTCTTTCAACTCGTGGCGATGGGAACTTGAGCTGGCCAGCCCCATGAAAGCGGTGCGCGTGCGGCCTCAATTCACATTTAGCGCGGTGCCCCGCAAGGAGGTCAAACCATGAGGATTCGCTCAGCCCAGGCTCGCGCGCGCCGCGGCGAGCGCGCCAGCGCGGCCATTGTTGTACTGCTGCTGCTGTTGCTGACACTCGCGTTTGCGGCCGGCAACAGTGTCACTCTGCGCTCCCTCAAGCGCGAGCTGCAGCTCGTCGAGCAACGGCAGTTAAAGGAATACGGCTCAGCCATAAACGTCCATCCCTTCTAGTTGAGCCATTCGCTGGCGGCTGCGTCGTCGGTCTCACCGCGGGATTTGAGAGGCTGGCTCAGCATGTCGTTTTGGTGGAGAACGACCCAAATGTTGCAGCGGTCTGGCAAGCAATCTTCAGCGGACAGGCTGATTGGCTGGCGGAGGCCATTGTGGGGTTCGATCTTAACAAAGAGACAGTTCTAAACGTCCTACGAAGCGAACCGACCAGCCTGAGAGAGATGGCATTTGCGACCTTGCTTCGCAACCGGGTGCAACGCGGTGTAATCTTGGCTCCTGGCGCAGGATTGGTGAAGACCAGCGAGAACGGGCGTGGTTTGCGCTCGCGCTGGTATCCTGAGACCCTGTCTCGACGCATCCGCGAGATCGCCCAGATTCGGGATCGGTTCTCGTTCGTCGAGGGCGACGGTTTGGACGTGATACGTCGCTACAACGACGTTGAAGACGCGGCCTTCTTTGTGGACCCACCATACACGATGGCGTCGCGCCGTTTGTATCACAACTGGCGGATTGACCATCGCGAGTTGTTTCTGATTCTGTCCGGAGTCAAGGGCGACGTGCTGCTAACTTACGACAACACAAAAGAGATTTCCATGCTAGCCAAGTCTCCGCGTTGGACAGGTCCCTTACAGGAAAAGAAGTTCTGAGATCACAACCGGATTTGTGCTTCCCAGAAGCGTCTCGCCCACCCAGTTAGTTCGCCGGCACCGTACCGTGTAACCATGTCTCAGACTCTCACCTCTGGTATCCCCTGAGCGAGTTTTTTCCATCGCCCAGGGCGCGCTTGGGACAAGACAGAGCATCGGCGTGCTTCGCAGTGCCCCAGCCATGCTCCCATGTCTGACGTCAGCCGAATGAGGCCAGTCTGTGCTGTCGCGCATGCCAGGTGACCTCGCGACCTACCAGCGCCAAGCCTGCGTTGGCGAGGCCGCACAGACCGGCGCAAGCCGGCCCAATAAACCCGGCTCTTGGCTATCGGCAAGTCCTCTGATTACATTCGACCAATGAGTGCCACATCAGCCATTCTGATCCGCGCCGCGGTCAGTGCCGCCAGCGCTTTGATAGTCGCCGTGACGTGCGCTGGTTTTCCCCGCTCCCTGCCGGATGGCAAGCTGCCCAACGACGCCAGACTCCAGCCGCTCAAAGACCTGGACGGTTATTTCCCGTTCGCGCCAGCCGGGTCCGTCGCGGAATGGGACAGACGCGCGGACAGAGTGCGCCGCCAGATGCAAGTTGTGCTTGGATTGTGGCCGACCCCGACGCGCACGCCGCTTAATCCGGTCGTGTATGCCGGAGTCGAGCGAGAAGACTACGTTGTGGAGAAGGTGTTTTTCGAAAGCGCGCCGGGTTTCTTCGTGACAGGCAACCTGTACCGGCCAAAGAACGGTAGTCAGGGGCGACGCCTGCCAGGAGTGCTATGCCCGCACGGCCACTGGAGCGACGGCCGGTTCCACGACGCGGGAATGGAAGCCGTGAGACGCGAGATCGTCGAAGGGGCGGAGCGGTTCGAGGAAGGCGGACGCAGTCCGTTGCAGTCCCGCTGCGTGCAGTTGGCGCGGATGGGTTGCGTGGTTTTCCACTACGACATGATTGGTTACGCCGACAGCGTCCAGATTCCTCAGTCCCTAGCTCACGGATTCTCCAAGCAGCGGCCTGAAATGAATACGCGGGAAAACTGGGGCCTGTTCAGTCCAGCAGCCGAAGCCCACTTCCAGAACGTAATGGGCTTGCAAACATGGAACTCGATGCGCGCCCTGGATTTTCTGACGAGCCTGCCCGACGTCGATCCGCGGCGGATTGCGGTGACTGGCGCGAGCGGCGGGGGCACGCAGACTTTTGTCCTGTGCGCGTTGGACACACGCCCGGAAGTTGCCTTTCCGGCAGTGATGGTCTCGACCGCCATGCAGGGCGGCTGCACATGCGAGAACGCATGCGGCCTCCGCATCGGCACGGGAAACGTCGAGCTCGCGGCTTTGTTCGCGCCCAAGCCGCTCGGTATGACATCCGCCAACGACTGGACCCGGGAGATGTCGGCCAAGGGATATCCGGAGCTCAAGCAACTTTATACGATGCTTGGCAAGCCGAACAACGTAATGCTCAAGCGAGCCGAGCACTTCGGCCACAACTACAATTACGTGAGCCGGGCCGCAATGTATTCGTGGCTCAACCGGCACTTCGAACTGGGCCTCAAAGAACCAATTATCGAGTCCGACTACCGGCGGCTCACGCGCGACGAAATGTCGGTCTGGAACAACAAGTACCCCAAGCCCGCGGGCGGTCCCGAGTTCGAGCGGCGTCTTCTGCGCTGGCTGGCCGATGACGCGGTAATGCTGCTCGGCAAGGTCGAGTCGAACCCGGAGGATTTCCGGAGGGTCTTTGGGACTGGCGTTGATATAGTCATCGGGCGCAACCTGGATGACGTTGGTGAAGTGACCACCGAACGCGCAGGCTCGGAGGAAGGCGCCGGCTATCTGCTTGAGCGTGTTTTGGTGCGCAATGTCACGCACAATGAGGAACTCCCAGCTGTGTGGCTTGAGCCCAAAGCTGCAACGGGCGCCACTGTTGTCTGGGCGGATGCTCGTGGCAAGGTCGGCCTGTTCGATCCGCGAGCCAACGTCGATATCCGCCCAAATGCGGAAATTCGTAGACTGCTGGATGCCGGTGTGACGGTGGTTGGCGTCGACCTTCTGTTTCAGGGCGAGTTCCTGTCCGATGGCAACCCGGTAACTCAGACCCGCCGGGTCAACAACCCGCGCGAAGCAGCTTCTTACACGCTCGGCTACAACCACGCCCTGTTCGCTCAGCGCGTGCATGATCTGCTTACCGTCATCAAGCTAGTCCAGAACAAGGGCGCCAAGAGCATCGGTGTAGCAGGGTTCGACCAGGCTGGGCCGTGGGTGGCCGCCACAATCGCGCAGGCCCGGGGCGCCGTGCGCTGCGCCGCCGTCGAGACGGGCGGCTTCCGATTCGGCAATGTGACCGACTTGCAGGATGTCGCTTTTCTGCCAGGTGGCGCCAAGTACGGCGACCTACCCGGCATGCTTGCCTTGGCGCTTCCATCCCGACTATGGGTCTCAGGGGAAACTGAGCAAGCTCTCGCCGTGGCTCGCGGACAATACCGGGCAGCGGGACAGGAGAGCGCACTGGAGCGCTGGGACGGCGCAAGCGACCAGGCGCTTTCGTCGGGCGTGAGCTTTCTGATCGAACGGTTGAAGCCGTGATTGGAACAAAATCATTGCAGCAGTGGGCTGGAATGTGGCTTGATCGTCCAGTGCAATTTGCCGGGATTCGTGGCGGTTGGGCGCATATCCGGGAAAACGCTCGCCGCCCCCCGGGAACAAATGAATCGCTGTCGACTGCACCTGTTCTACTCAGGCCGCGTACAGGGAGTGGGATTCCGGTACACGGTGCGGGAAGTGGCGCACGGATTCGAAGTCACTGGAATGGTGCGCAATTTGCTGGATGGGAGGGTTGAACTGATGGCCGAGGGGACTCGG
>JAXDCU010000493.1:0-7784 GCA_034677645.1 Verrucomicrobiia bacterium | reverse complement strand
CGTTGATACAACCTCGACGGCGTATATCCCAGCCGATGGTGGATGGCATCACATCGCGGTAATCTATGAGAGTCCGGCCACCGAACTACGGTTCTATGTGGACGGACTGTTGCGAGCCACCGTGCCGTACGACCGGGGCGTTCTGTTCAGCCGGACAGAGAAGTTCTTCTACATCGGGTCCGAATCAGGGGGCGGCAATGCGTTTGTGGGCAAACTCGACCGGCTGCGCGTCTCAAAGGGCGTCCTCGCTCCGCAGGAAATGGACTGGAGACCCGTGCCGGGCGTCGAGCCTGCCTCGGCGGAACTCGTGGTTGAGAATCCAGTGTGGTTGTCCTGGCCGACGATCCCTGCTGGCTATACTCTCGAACAAACAACTGACTTGGTGGAACCACGCAACTGGGTCCCGGTCACAACACCGCCATACGCCGCTGACTTGAACTTCAACGTTCTGGTGCCGGTTGAGACGCAGAAAACGTTCTACCGGCTGACCAAGCCATAGTGGTTGCAGATTGGCAAAATCGTCGCCTTGCCTGGCCCGCCACCTCCCCCTGGCGGGCCAGAAGCAACAAGTGCATGGAGTCCAATACGACCCTCAATTGTCAAATGTTTAGATGTGACCCCAAAATATGAATCGACGCGAGTTCATCAAGACGGCTAGCGCCACATCAATGGCGTTCCTTACAGCCGCGGGCCATGCCTCAGTGGACAAAACACAACCCGAGGTCCGCCTCGGTGGGCCAAGTCACGCCTCCACCGACGACCCCGAAGAACTAGCCCTCGCCCACACCAGACTTGGGTACACAGCCGCGTATTGCCCTTCCATCCCCCTGAACGCGACCGAGCGCCTGCGCGCCACCGAACAAGCCTTTGCTAAACACGGCGTCGCAATCGCCGAGGTGGGGCGTTGGGTAAACATGCTGGACGCCGATTCAGTCAAGCGCGCCGCCAACCTCAAGACCGTCACCGAAGGCCTGGCTCTGGCGGACGAAGTGGGCGCGTTGACGTGCGTGGACATCGCGGGTTCTTTTAGCGCCACGGAATGGTTTGGCCCGCATCCGGACAACCTGTCGCAACGCTTCTTCGATGCCGCGGTCGAAAACGCGCGCAAGCTCATCGACGCCGTCAAACCGCGCCGGGCCAAGTTTTCCTACGAGATGATGGGCTGGGCGCTTCCGGACAGTGCCGATACCGCGCTAAGGCTTTTGAAGGCGGTGGACCGGAAGGCATTCGCGATTCACCTGGACCCGTGCAACCTCGTCAACTGTCCGGAGCGATTCTATCGGAACACCGACTTGCTGAACGAGTGCTTCGACAAGTTGGGGCAGTGGATCGTTAGCTGTCACGCGAAGGACCTGGTTTGGGACGTCGAAATGAACATCCACTTCCGCGAAGTCAGGCCTGGGGCGGGCGTGATGGACTACACGACTTGGCTAAAGCGGCTGGCGGGCCTGCCCCAAAAGCCGCCGCTCATGCTTGAACATCTGCCAAACGCCGAGGAATACGCCAAGGGCCGAGACCACATCATGGCTGTGGGCAAGCGCGCTGGCCTGAGTTGGGGTCACATCTAAACATTTGACAATTCAGCGTCGGAAGGGCGTCACTCAGGAATCAGTTTCTTCGGCCTGGTTGCGGAGAATCGGCAAGGGGTGTGTGTTCTTGATCATGAGATTGCTCGACTGAGGAGCCGCCGCCGAGGACCGTAAAGAGTCTGACCTGGTTCGCGAGTTTTTCCAGGCGCAGGAATACCAGCGCTTGCTGAGCGGCGAAGAGGTACCGTTGCGCGTCCAGCACACCGAGGTAGTCGTCGATACCTTTCTCAAAGCGGGAATTGGCCAACCGGTAGGTTTCGGATAAGGCATTGACCAGGGATTGCTGAGCGGCGACTTGGCTATCCATTGTTCCTCGGGTGGCCAACGCATCGGCCACTTCTCTGAAAGCATTCTGAATCGCGTTCTCGTACTCAGTGACGGCGAGTTCGCGTTGGACCTTGGCGGCCTTGTGAGCCGACCATGTCCTGGCGTCGAAGATAGGCATCACGATCCGAGGCGCGAAGTTCCAGGCACTGGAGCCCGATTCGAACAGGCCTGACAGATCGCTGCTGGCGGTTCCGAAAGCGGCCGTGAGCGATATCCTGGGAAAGAACGCCGCCCGCGCGGCGCCGATGTCGGCGTTAGCGGCTTTGAGCAAGTGTTCTGCTTGGAGGACATCGGGTCGGCGCAGAAGGACATTGGAGGGCATGCCTTCGCTGATATCTTGAGGAGGCGCGAGGCTAGACAAATCCGCGGGCAGGAGTTCGGGTGGGATGGGTCGTCCTGCCAGAAGTGTGAGCGCGTTCTGATCCTTAGCTACTAATTGTGCGTAAATTGCGGTGTCACGCCGCGCGACTTCCAGGGGTGTTTGGGCCCGAAAGAGCTCCAGTTCGGGCACGAGGCCCAGGTCGTAGCGGCGCTTGACAAGGTCATAGGTGGCTTGCTGGGCCTTGAGGGTTGTCTCCGAGAGCGCGAGATTCTCGCGATTCGCTGCCAGGGCCATGTAGGAGTTGGCGACCGCGGAGACCAGAAGAATCTGGGCGCCGCGGCGGGCCTGCTCGGTAGCCAAGTACTGCTCTAGGGCGCGGTCTTTGAAACTGCGGATACGACCAAAGAAGTCGATCTCCCACGAGGCGGCGCCGATGTTGACATCGTAGCGTTCGACTGTCTGTCTGCTCCCAGTACTGGAGAGATCGGCTGGGAGTCGTTGTTTGGCGCCGCTAGCCGTAGCTTCGAGCACGGGGAACAGCTCGGCTCGTTGGATTCCGTACATGGCGCGGGCGCGCTGGACATTGAGTGCAGCTATTCGGAGGTCGCGGTTATTGTCCAAAGCCAAGCTAATGACTTGACGGAGCTTCTGGTCAGTGAAGTAGACCTGCCAGGTCATGTCCGCGGCGATGGCAGGGCTCGTTGTTGGGGTTTTGTATTCGTAAGCTGCACCCGTTGGCCATGCGGACGGTATTGGCGCTGCAGGGCGAGTGTACTTGGGCGCCATTTTGCAGCCCGAAACGAGCAGGACGATAGGAACCACCGAAATGAGCGGGTTCTTGTTCATGCTAGTGGCTTATTGGCTGAGTGGGCACCGTGGCTGTAACCGCGTCCGCGAGTTGGCGTTTGCCGAAAGTCCTTTGGATCATAACAAAAAAGAGGGGTGCGAACAAGGTCACCAGGAACGTGGAGGTTACCACGCCACCGATGACGGCGGTACCGATGGCTTTTTGGGCGCCAGCGCCTGCACCGGATGCCACAGCTAGCGGCAGCACGCCGAAGCCAAATGCCAACGACGTCATAACGATAGGCCTGAGGCGCAGCTTTGCACCTTCCAGCGTGGCTTCGATCAGACCCTTGCCTTCCTCGACGCGCGCTTTGGCGAACTGGACGATCAAAATGGCGTTTTTTGTAGTCAAGCCGAGTGTAGTTAGCAGGCCGATCTGGAAGTAAACGTCATTTGGAAGCCCGCGCCACGTCGAGGCAATAACGCCGCCGATGACACCCAGCGGCAAGGCAAGCAGAATGGATATAGGAATTGGCCAGCTTTCATACAGAGCCGCGAGGCATAGGAAGATCACTAGGATCGAAAACGCGTAGAGCGGGGCGGCATGGGCCCCGGCCTGGCGTTCCTGATAGGAGAGCCCGCTCCAGTCGTATCCGACTCCTCGCGGCAACCTCTTAATGAAATCCTCCATGGCCAGCATCGCCTCGCCCGAGCTCTTACCCGGCGCCGCTTCGCCTATGATGTTCATGGACGGAAATCCGTTGTAGCGTTCGAGTCTCGGAGGGCCGAATGTCCACCGGCCCGACGCAAAGGAGGAGAATGGGACCATTTTCCCCACTGTGTTCCGGACGTAATACTTCTCCAAGTCGCCAGGGAGCATTCGATATGGGGCGTCGGCCTGGACGTAGACTCTCTTAACGCGACCGCCCTGGATGAAGTCGTTGACATAAGAACTTCCGAAGGCCGCCGAGATGGTGCGATGGATTGAGCTGACGGGAACTCCAAGAGCACCTGCCCTTTCCCAATCGACATCCACGCGATACTCCGGGACGTCTTCGAGGCCGTTGGGTCGGACTTTGGTCAACATCGGGCTTCGTGCGGCCATGCCCAGGAGCTGGTTGCGGGCATCCATCAGTTCGTTGTGTCCGAGACCGCCGCGGTCCAACAATTGGAAGTCGAATCCCTTCGAGATGCCCAACTCGACGACGGCAGGCGGCGCAAACGCGTAAACCATTGCATTTCGGATTTGGGAGAAAGCCATCATTGCCCTGCCTGCCAAAGCTGTCACCTTCAGGTCCGGCCGTTTGCGCAAGTCCCAATCCTTGAGTTTGACAAAGGCCATGCCCGTGTTTTGGCCACGGCCGGCGAGGCCCACGCCGCCGATGGTCATGATCGCCTCCACGGTATTTGTCTCATGATTCAGAAAGTAACTCCGGACTTTGTCGAGGACTTCGCCAGTCTGTTCGAGGGTTGAGTTTGCCGGGAGCAGGACCTGGACGAGCAGTTGCCCCTGATCTTCATCCGGCAGATAACCGGTGGGCATCCGCCTGAACAGATAGACCATTGCGCCGACGATCAACACGAACACGATTAAGTACCTGATTTTTTTGGTCAGAGAGTGGCCCACCAGTTTCAGATACAGGTCTCTGGACCCAAAAAACAGTCGGTCGAACCAACGGAAGAAAGGCCGTAGGAACCAAATGCCACCTTCGGCCGGTTCATGTCCTTTGGGCACGGGTTTGAGAAGCGAGGCGCAGAGCACTGGCGTCAGAATCAATGCCACCACCACTGAGAGAAGCATCGAGGCAATGATCGTGACCGAGAATTGGCGGTAGATGACGCCGGTCGAGCCGCCGAAAAACGCCATGGGGCCGAATACCGCGGAAAGGACCAATCCTATGCCAATCAGCGCGGGACTGATCTGATCCATGGACTTGCGTGTGGCTTCGAACGGTGAAATCCCCTCCTCGCTCATGATGCGCTCGACGTTCTCGACCACGACAATCGCGTCGTCGACCAAGAGGCCGATTGCCAGCACCATGGCGAACATGGTGAGCATGTTGATCGAAAACCCGAAGAGCATCAGCACCGCGAACGTTCCCAGTATTACCACCGGCACGGCAATGGTCGGGATGAGAGTCGCCCGCATGTTGCCCATGAACAGGTACATCACCAGGAAGACGAGTATGATCGCTTCGATCAACGTCTTGACCACCTCGTTGATGGCGACCCTGATGAACGGCGTGGTGTCCATTGGGTAAACCACTTTCAAACCTGATGGGAAGAATTGGCTCATCTCATCCATCTTGGCACGGATGGCGTCCGCTGTGTCGAGAGCATTTGCGCCGGCTGCCGCGCGGACGGCCAAACCCGCCGCCGGTCTGCCATTGTGAGTGCCTTCGATATCGTAGAATTCAGTGCCCAGTTCGGTTCGCCCCACATCGCTGATCCGGACGATGGAACCGTCTGGATTGACACGCAGCGGGATTGCGGCGAACTCCTCCGGTGTTTTGAGCATGCTTTGAATAGTGATGACGGCGTTCATGCGCTGGCCTTCGACCGCCGGTGCTCCGCCAAACTGACCGGCCGACACCTCAACGTTGTAGACCTGCAGCGCCGTTACCACATCCTGCAATGTCATCTGGTAATCGTTCATTCTGTCGGGATTGAGCCAGATGCGCATGGCGTATTGGCTACCGAAGACCTCGACCTCGCCGACGCCGGGCACGCGCGAGAGGACTTTTTCGATGTTGGAGAGCGCGAAGTCCCGCAGGTCCGTCCCGTCCATGCTCCCATCAACCGAGATGAGACCCACCACCAGCAAGTAGTTTCGAGTGCTCTTTCTGACCTGTATGCCTGCTCGCTGCACTGCGTCAGGCAAGCTCGGCATGGCGAGCTGGAGTTTGTTCTGCACCTGCGCCCACGCCAGGTCAGGGTCAGTCCCAGGGGTGAACGTCAGTTCCAAACGGGAGCCGCCAGCCGAGTCACTCGTGGCTGACATGTAGAGCATGTTGTCAAACCCTGTCATCTTCTGCTCGATGATCTGTGTGACGCTGTTTTCGACGGTCTCCGCCGAAGCTCCTGGATATGACGCCATCAGTGAGATGGACGGCGGGGCAATTGGTGGATACTGGGAAATGGGCAACCGGTAAATCGCCAGCAGTCCTGCTATCATCAGAATGATAGCGATCACCCAGGCGAAAACCGGACGCTTAAGGAAGAATCTCGATAACATGGCGTCTACTCCCTAGTTCGATTTCGCCGCGGGTATGCCGGGCTCTTCTGTTTGCCCGCCCTGTTTGCCGCTCTGCTCGAAAGGGACTTGCCGCACGACGGTGCCCGGGCGGCCTTGCTGCATGCCTTCGATGACCACACGGTCGCCCACATCGAGTCCGGATGAGACGAGCCACTTGTCGCCGATTTCACGGTCGAGCGTGAGCATCCGTTGCTCGATCTTGTTCTCCGGCCCAACTACAAGCGCCAGAGGATTGCCTTTGTGATCGCGCGAAACCGCCTGTTGTGTGATCAAAACGGCCTTCTCGTTCACGCCTTCTTTCACCACCGCCCGAACAAACATCCCAGGATGGAGGACCCCGTCCGGTTTAGGGAAAATCATCCGCAAGATCACGGACGAAGTTGTTGGATCGACCGACACATCCTGGAACTGCAACGTCCCTTCCACCGGGTACTTTGTCCCGTCCGGAAGCAATAATCCCACTTTGCTCTGATTGCCACCGCCGCGGGCAAGTCGCCCATCCTCGATCCGGCGCCTCAATCTCAGCAGCTCCGTCGTCGATTGCGGCACATCCACGTAAATCGGGTCAAGTTGCTGGATGGTGGCCAGCGGGACGGGCTGGTAAGCCGTCACAATGGCGCCATCCGTCACGCTCGACACCCCGATCCGACCCGAAATTGGCGAGACCACCCGCGCGTAACCGAGGTTGATCTTGGTGCTCTCAACCATCGCCTTCCAATACTCGATGTCAGCCAAGGCCTGCTTCAGGGCCGCCGCTGCGTCATCATAGTCCTGTTGGCTGACGGCTTTGTCGGCCAACGCCTTCTTGAAACGATCTGACCGAGATTGGAGGGCGGGCAGACTTGCCTCGGCCCGGCCCAGGGCTGCTTTCGCATTGTCGAGCGCTACTTGGAATGGGGCCGGATCGATCTGATAGAGTTCCTGTCCTGCCTTCACATCGGTTCCTTCGGTGAACAGGCGTTTGAGAATCAGGCCGTTCACCTGTGGCCGGATTTCGGCGATGCGATATGGCGTTGTGCGACCAGGAAGCTCCGTTGTTAGCATGATCGGCTGCCGGACGACGGTAATAGTCGCCACTTCTGGTATCGGCGGCGCTTGCGGTGCCTGGCCCTTTCGATTGCAGGCGGTAATCGATAGTCCGCAAATGAGGAGTGCCAGAACCGCTCTTGGTCGAACAAAACGGTCCGGAGTGCTGTGCTGGGGTTTCATCAGGCTGTTTTCTGTTAGTTTTCCGCGGCGGGATGCTGAGTGCTAAAGCAAATCTCGGTTTCTCACGGCGGCGCCGGGAGGAGCATCCAGGTTCTGGGAGACCTCCGTCAACTTGGAAACAATGGCTTCTTTGCTGACTGTTCCTACGACTCTGGCGCGGAGTTCGCCGTTTGCAAAGTACATCAGCGTGGGAACGGACTGAACGTCATACCACATGCTCAATTCAGGATTGTCATCGGCGTCTACTCTCAATACTTCCGCGCTGCCGGCGCAAGTGGCTGCACCTTCGTCCAAC
>JAXDCU010000492.1:0-6404 GCA_034677645.1 Verrucomicrobiia bacterium | reverse complement strand
AAGGTTGAGCTCTACGAAGTCTTTGAGGGCCTTGATTGCGCGCTCGGTTTCACGAACGCCCAGGAGAGGTTTGTAGCCACGAGGGATGATTAAGTTTTGGTTAGTGCGCACGTTTACTTTCGAGCTGTGTCAGCGTTGAGAGATTAGCAATGCAGAGCCCGATTGACCACGTTTTTGAACGGCGCGCCGCGGTTCAGACAGCGGGGGGGAGGGCCCGCTCCGCGCGGGATGTGCGGTCTGGTCGGGCAGCATGTTGTTCGGCCCCCCCACGCCAGCATCGTGCTCCCGTTTCCTACGCGATCCCCGCGGCTCCGCGCGAGGTTTGCTTTTCTCTTCTCACGCAGAGGCGCGGAGAGCGCGGAGAAAACCCAACCTGTTCCCCTCACCTCTGGACTGCTATCCCGCTGAATTCTCGCAGCCAATACAGACTCTCCAGATTCGGAGTCCTCTCGCCGTCAACACCCTGAGTTACGCATCCGCAATACCTCCCTCACGCGGGGGCGACGCGGTCGCAACACACAGCGCGACGCGGCGGTGGGGCGCCAATGCAACCTGGCCCAAGGTGAAGCCGGGTAGAGAGCGCCCGGAGACACGAACGCCTGAACGTCACAGTGGACCGCATCAAGGCATCACAGCGAGCGAACCAGCCTCAGGAATTCAACGGGAATGAGCAGTGGAATTCCGAGAGGCCTCCCCAGTGCCAGGTGGTCGGGGGCCGTTGCTTGCCAGTGCCGATGTCCGCGCCCGCGGTGCCGCGGTCTTGGTCGATGAACTTCACTGTGGTTTCGACTGAATCCGCCGCGATAGAAGAAAGAAAGTCTCCATCGGCCCCTTGCCTTTGATGTCAGTTACTCCCCGCCGCTCGAAGACGAAGATGTTCCGCGTCAGCTCGTAGTAGCGACGCGTCACCTGAATACGGTCAGGCATTCCGTGCGATTCCATGCGGGAGGCAGTGTTCACCATGTCGCCCCAGAGATCGTAAAGGAATTTATGCTGACCAATGACGCCAGCCACGGCGCTGCCCGTATCAACGCCGATCCGCGCCCGCATGGGCTTGCCATTATTGTCCGTGAAGCCATTTATGACAGCCAGCGCATCAATGGCAAAACTGCCAATCACCTCGGCGTGATCAGCCCGCGCCGCGGGCACACCCGCCGCCACCATGTAGGCATCGCCCACTGTCTTTATCTTCTCAATCTGGTATTTCGCCGTCAGCGCATCGAGCCGGCCAAAGATGGCGTTGAGCATGTTTACCATCTCGGCGGGCTGCATTCTGGCGGTTAGAGGTGTGAAGTCGACGATGTCGAGGAACAAGACCGTCGCGCTATGGTGGACGTCCGCAATCACTTCACGGCTCTGCTTGAGTCGCTCGGCGATCCGCAGCGGCAAAATGCTATGCAAGAGCCGCTCGGACTTAAGATTAGCCTCCCGCGCGACTTCCTCCGCGGCGGCGATATGATTGCGGAAGACGACGAAGGAAAACGCTATTGCGCAGCAGAAGAAGGCAACATTGCCGGCGCTGATAAAGGGGGCCTCCCTCAACTGAAACGCCTCGGACGGGAAAACGCGGACGGCCGAATAGCGTGTTAGGAAGATGAAAGCGCCGCACCCCATCACGAACACGGCGAGCTTCGCCAAACGCCGGCCAGCGGGTGCCATGAAAGGGACCCACGACCAGCCAAGTGAGTAGTACTGAAAGCCAAACTCCCAACCAACCAGACGCACGGCCAGCCAAGCATGGCACACATACTCCGCCACCATCAGCCACATCGCACCGTAACAATGACCCTGTCGGTTGATAGCCCATGCCGCGGTGAAGAGGATTACACTGCCGATGTTGTAGACGGCCAACCGCGGCACCTGTAAATGCGCGAAGAGCGGGATGAACGATGCATGCCCTATCCAACTCATGATGGCGACGAAATTCAGGTAAAGGCAAAACCGAAAACGATCCGGCGGAATCCGAGGCGCCAGGTCGAGGAATAGCCAGCGCAGAATCTGCCTGGAACGAGCAGTAAGCCCATTGTCCATCACTGCCGCGGAAGCAATCGGCGGTTCCATTAGCTGATCGTCCAGAGCGCCGTCAACGAATACACCGCCAGACTAAAAGCTCACCCATGTGGTGAGGATGACGGCGTGACTGCGCAAATCCCAATTGCCATCCACAAATGGGCTATTGACGCTGCCGCCACGAATTGCGCGGCTCTCCCAGAGGTTGTATTGGTAGCTCACGTCCACTCCCCACCGTCCTGCCGCATAGCCCACGCCGCAAGCGAACGAGTGCAGGTCCGAATCGGGCAAGAGCGGCGAGAACGTGTGGTCGGGAACTGAGTTGTCCCAGAACACGTAGCCCGCTCGGACAGTCCACTGGTCGCTGAGTCGATACTCACCGCCCAATCGGTAGGAGAAAGTGTCCTTCCAGTAGAACGGAATCGTTGCGGATGGCACCGTTGCTGAGTCGAAAGACGGGTTCTTGGAGTGTATCTTGACGTCGTTGAGAGTATCCCAGTTGACCCATTCGACATCCGCCTCGAGTTTTAACTTCGGGGTTGGGCGAAACGCGTAACCCACGGCCGCCATTTGCGGAAAATCCATGGCAGCACGGGCGTCTGACGGGCCGGTGTCGATCCGCAGTCCTGCCGGCGCGAGCTTTATCCGAGCGTCCCCTTCAAAGTCCACTGAGAATGGACTGCGGTAAGTCAGCCCCACGCTATGCTTATCGTTGATCTTCCACAGTAAACCCGCCGTGGCACCCACCGCCCAACCGTCGCCCTCCACTTTGAACTCGCCGTCTCCTACGAACACCGGCGCAAACGACACACAACGTTCCCACTCCAAGTCGCCGCGGTAGACATTCAGACTCACGCCCGCGGACAAATGCCGGTTGATTTGATAGGCCGCCGTCGGCGAGATGGCCATGACGCTGAGGCTCGCCTTTGTGATGAGAAATCGAAACGAGGACGTGTCGCCCCAATCCATGCCAGTCCCAAATGCATTGTTCAGTCCAATGCCAAAACGCCAGTCGTTCAGACCAAAATCGCTCGCCGCGTACAAGTGTGGCAAGAAGGCGACAGTGTCCATCTCCTCGTTGCCGGCGGCTCCATCGAATCCAAAACTCGGTAGCCAGGCATAGACGCCTGCCATGATCTGGCTCCCTCGCAGTTGCGTCAGGCCGCCAGGGTTGTAGTGGATCGCGGAGGCGTCATCCGCTTGCGCGATAAATGCCTCGGCCTGTCCCGTTGATCGAGCATTCTGATCGGGTGTGCGAAATCCGATTCCGAACACGGAAGGGCATCCCACAATCAAAACCAACTCACCAACCGCGAGTATCCTCATCACGAGTCTCAGATGCTCTTCATCATAACCTCGGCAAACCGATTCCCGGTTGTTGGGGTAAGACGCCAGATCGGCGTTAGGTGCGAATGGTCTCAAGTTGGCCCTTTCGGTTGGCATTCTCGTGACTAACAAGCAGGAAGACCCTTCCAGCGTTCGCGGGAGGCTGCCCAAACTGGAAGGGGCGTTCAAGGTAAAACTTCCGCAAAGCTCCCCCACGTCAATGAACAGCGCGCCGCGGTTTAGACAGCGGGCGGAGGGCGAGCGTTGCGCCGGACATGCGGTCTGGTCGGGCAGCATGTTGTTCGGCCCGCCCACGCCAGCATCGTGCTCCCGTTTCCTCCGCGATCCCCGCGGCTCCGCGCGAGGTTTGCTTTTCTTTTCTCACGCAGAGGCGCGGAGAGCGCGGAGAAAACCCAACCTGTTCCCCTCACCTCTGGACTGCTATCCCGCCGAATTCTCGCAGCCAATGCAGGCTCCCCAGATTCGGAATCCTCTCGCCGGTCGCCCCGGCTAATGAGGTGATACATGGCGCCGCGATATTCGACTCTCGCTCAGTTGCCGAGGCATGGCCGTATCAGCGCGAAACGCCCGATGCTTGTCAATGACATGTGATGGTTTGCCCCTTGTTCTCGGCCAAACTCCACAAGCTGGTCAAGGGTTACCTCGACCTGGAGCGGCTGCGACCGGATGCGGAAAGCGCGACCGAGCCGAGTCTGATCGCCGACGTGACACGATTCCAGAGGGCCAGTCTGGCTGGGGACTACTACCAGTCGTTCGAAGTCAACTGGAGAAACTCCACGGAGCAATCCACCGAGTCAAGCGCGTGTCGGCTCACCGAAATCGCCGCGGATGGCTGGTCAAACAGCTTGATGCTGAGTCGTAATGTGGCATACTCGATGCCCGTGCGACGTCACGGGCAAGCTTGATTGGCTGGCGATTTGCGTGTTCGGGATGCAAATCCGAAGGCATCTGTTTTTCGTGGCACTCAAGTCGTTGAATAGTCAATTGGAAGGGTGGCTGAGTGGTTAAAGGCACCTGACTCGAAATCAGGCGTCCCGCATCGCGGGACCGTGGGTTCGAATCCCACCCCTTCCGCCAACAGTGTTAAGAAGCGTATCGTTCTATCATGAAAACCAAAACCACCCGCCGCTCTTTCCTGGCTACCACGGCATCCGCCATGGCCACCATCCCGGCCTTGATCCACTGCGCCCAGGGCGCCGACGCGATTCCCGGATTCGACCAGACGAAAACCGATTACGATCCGACGAAAGCCTGGAAACCGTTCAGCGACCGCAGAATCAAGGTCGGGCTGGTCGGCTACGGGCTCTGCAAGTTCTCGGCCGCGTTTGAATTTCAAAACCATCCCAACGTCGAGGTCGTGGCGGTGAGCGACTTGTTCCCCGACCGCTGCGCGGCCTTGGCACAACACGTCAAATGCCAGAAGACGTATCCTTCGATCGAGGAGATGGTCAAAGACGACAAGATTGAGGCCATCTTCGTGGCCACGGACGCGCCGTCCCACGCCCGTCACTGCATCGAGGTCCTCAACCACGGCAAGCATGTTTGCACAGCCGTGCCCGCCTTCCGCGGCGACATTGACGATGCGGAGAAACTGCTGGGGTGTGTGCGAAAGAACCGCGGCTTGGTGTATGCCATGTTCGAAACGTCCGTCTTTCACGACGATTTGTACGCCATGGAGAAGCTCTACAAAGCGGATGTCTTTGGCCGCATCGTCTATTCCGAAGGTGAATACTGCCACCCGCACTCCTTGGGGACGCCGTCGCTGGACTCGTACAAAGACTGGCGCAAGAAAGGCTGTCCCATGTGGTATCCGACCCACGCGACGGCCTATTACGTTGGAGTGACGCACGGCAGTTTCCTCCAGGTCAGTTGCCAGGGAACGGCCCTATTCGACAAGACCAAACGCCAGCCCAATGCCATCGGCAACATCTTCAATTCCGAAGTTGGCTTGTTCCGAACCCGTGAAGGCGGGCTGTGCCGCATCATCATCTGTGGTTCCCAAGGCGAGTACCTGGAAGCTGGCCGGCTGCGGGGCGAGTATGCCGGCTACGACTGGCACAATGGACGGGCCGAGGGTTTCGTCGGCGACGCGGCCGGAAAACAACGGCTCAAGCAGGCGCTCACCAACGGCGTCCAGACCAAGAAATACGCCTTGCCGCCTGGCGTGGCCGCCGGCGGACACGGCGGGTCTCACGGCTACCTCGCGGATGACTTTATTGACGCCATCCTCCGCAACCGCAGGCCGGCGGTTGATGTGATTGACGCTTTGAACATGACTGTTCCGGGCTACTACGCCCACCTGTCGGCCATGAAGGACGGAGAAACCCAGAAGATTCCGCAGTATTCCCTGTAGAGCTGCCAACGCTTTAGCATGGAAACCGGAGCTTTCTCCGATCGCGGCTGACCAGGTATTGTCTTCCAGATCATCCAGAGACGCGCGCATTTCACGGAGGTTTTGACAACAGCGGCGAACCCTCGGCGGATTGGAATGTCCGGGCCGACGCGGCCTCCTGGCAGGCGATGGTCGCCTGCGCCGGTCCCGTCTCCTGATTGAGGGATGATTTCTATCGCGCAGATTTGGTGGTTCTCGACCTTGGGCGTGATTGTCTTGGTTTCCATTCCGCCCATGGACAGGCCAGCCATCGCGCGATGCGGCTGATCGGAGAGCGTGCGGAAGTTGGCGTCAATATACGGGATCAGTTCGCCCACGAGCACCACCTCGAACGCCGCGGCGGCCCCTGTAAAGGGGTTTGCGCCGCCGCCGCGACCTCCGGGGCCACGTCGCGCGCCCGGTCCCGGTCCTTCGTTGGTCAAGCCATACGTCATCACGATGAGGAGAGGCTTCGCCTTTCCTTCGGCGATCAGGTTATCCATGATTAGGTTGGCTCGGCCTTGGTTCCACCAAGCGTATTCATTTTCGCCCCAGCCATGCTGGAGATACAGAACGGGGTAGCGCGTAGCCGTGTCCTTGTCGTAATCGGGCGGCGTGTAGACGTAGGCAACGCGCGCGATGACGGTGTTGGTGAACTTCGATGGGAAGAGAACCT
>JAXDCU010000491.1:0-4100 GCA_034677645.1 Verrucomicrobiia bacterium | reverse complement strand
GTGAGGACTGGACGATTATCGCGGGTTATCCCTGGTTCCTCGACTGGGGGCGCGACTCGCTTGTCGCGGCGCGCGGCCTCATAACTGGCGGAGAGCTCGATCAAGTGCGGCGCTTGCTGATACTCTTTGGCCGGCTGGAAAAGGACGGCACATTGCCCAACACACTCGCCGGCAACGGCGTCGGCAACCGCGACACGTCAGACGCGCCTCTATTGTACAGTTTGGTTAGCGAGGAACTAGCACAAGCCGACGCGCAAGGCGCGCGACTCGCCGATCCACCCGGCGCGGATAATTGCGCGCGGCTTTCTGATTTGCGCATTGACGAATCAGGGCGCACGATCGCGGACGTGCTCCGCTCGATCGCGGATGGTTACCTGCGCGGCACCCCAAATGGAATCCGCGTTGACCAGCAGTCCGCTCTGGTCTGGAGTCCGAGCCATTTTACCTGGATGGACACAAGTTACCCCGCTGCCACACCTCGCGAAGGATATCCGGTTGAGATTCAGGCCCTCTGGATAAGGCTCCTGCATCACTTGGACCGCCTGCGAGTTCCTCCCGTGACCGAGCCGTGGACGGCACTGGCGCGACGCGCTCTCGAATCGCTCGAGAAGCTCTTCTGGCTGGATTCAGAAGGCTGGTTCGCCGACGTGCTGCTCGCTCCGGGACGCGAGCCCGCCGCCTCGGCGACTCCACACAATGCTCTCCGAAGCAACTGTCTCTTTCCCATCTCGCTTGGTCTGGTGAAAGGCGAACGAGCCCGGCGCTGCGTTGCCGCCGTTCAACGCCATCTGCTGGTGCCAGGTGCTCTGCGTTCGTTGGCGCCATTGCCGGTACACCCGCCGCTCCCAATCCACGCTTCGGACGGCCGCCTTCTCAACGACCCTGAACACCCCTATTGGGGTCATTACGAAGGCGACGAAGACACGCGCCGCAAACCGGCTTATCACAATGGCACTGCTTGGGTTTGGATGCTGGCTCTGTTCTGCGAGGCGCTAGCGCGCGCGTGGGATTTCGCGCCGCCGGCCGTCCAAGCCGCTGTCGCGTATCTGGGGAGCACGAAACGGCTCTTGGCCGAGGGTTGCGTGGGCCAGCTGCCCGAGATTCTGGACGGTGACGCGCCACACACTTTGCGCGGGTGCGACGCTCAAGCGTGGAGCGTGACCGAAACACTCAGGGTCTGGCACCTGCTAAGAAAGCGAACCTGACCGCTTGCACTGCCGAGCCTGAGCAGCTACTCCGCGGGCTCACCAGTGGCCAACTGGCTCATGAACGACGGTGTCAGCGGCACCGGCCTGTAGCGGGGCAGCAAGTTGCCGTCTTCGCCCAGAAAAGGGGCGCGCCAACGTCGGTATTGAACCATCGTCTCGTCGAACTCGGAGCGGGTCGTCAGGCGCACGATCCGTTGTTTAAAAAAACTCGCCGGCCCGAACCACCTGGCATACCACGGGCCGACCTTTCGGAACATGGCGCACGCGTGTGTCTCGCCGAACAGCTCGCACATCCGATCCAGGTGAAGTGCCATCACTCGCACACGCTCTTCAAAGCCAGGCTCGGGCAGCAGCTCGCCGGTGCGCAAGTAGCGATCCGTGTGCGCAAGAATCCAAGGGTTGTAGAATGCCCCGCGCCCGATGCTCACGCCGGCACAGCCAGTGCGATCGATCATGACTTTGGCTGCTTGTGGAGTGGTCACGTCGCCATTCCCGACTACCGGTATGTGCCGCACGGCGTCCACCACGGCCCTGATGCCCGACAGGCTCACTTCCCCACTGAACCCTTGCGCCTTTGTCCGCCCATGAACCGTCACCGCGGCCAAGCCTTCGTCTTCGAGAGCGCGGGCCAGGTCCGGCGCGTCGAGCCTCGCCTCGTTCAGCCCAAGCCGCATTTTGGCCGTGACCGGCACGCGGACCGCATTGGTGACTTGGCGAACCAACCGCGCCGTCCGCGCCGGAGTTTCCATCATCGCCATGCCACCTCCAGTCCGACACACCTTTGGCACCGGACATCCCATGTTGATGTCGATGACGTCGATCCCGATCGACTCCAGCCAAGCGGCTGCGTCACGCATTTCCTCCGGCACCGCGCCGAACAGCTGAACGGCCAATGGCCGGTCGGCGGGTCGCGTCTGGATCAGTTCAAGCGCCTTGCGTTGCCGTTCGACCAATGACCGGGCGTTGACGAGGTCCGTCGTGGCCAGCCCGAGCCCGCCGAGTTCGCGGATTGTGATCCGGAAGGGAAGCGCCGTGTAACCCGCCAGTGGCGAGAGAAAAAGATTCGATTCAAGTTCGAGCCGGCCAAGTCGCAACACGTAGACAGTATAGAACAAAACCGATCGAATCGCAGCGTTGAGACCTCACGCGTTGTACCACTATCCGCGGCTCATTTCACCGCGAAGACAGCAATAACACGAAGGAACGGCGATGAGCGGTTCCAATTCTGTTATGTAGGTAATAGCCAAAACTCTCATGCTAATATCGGGGCTCTCCTTCGCGGACTTCCCGAGCGCCGTGTGAGCTTAGACGAGGATTTGGCGGCCGGCGGTTCCCTTGACAGCACACCTTCCCCCCATATAGTTAAGCCTTGTAACCGATGCTGAGAAACGAGTCTGCCAAGGATGCCGAGGAGCCTACATCGTCTCCGAGCGTGAAAGACCTGAAGGAGTTCAGGCCAGCAGGCCGGGGGGCTTGGCGGCACGTGAAGGAGACCGACTGGGAGGACTGGCACTGGCAGTTGCGGCAGCGCGTCACTACTCTGGAACAGCTCGAACGGCTCTTACCCACTCTGACGGCTGAAGAACGCGCTGGGACATTGCTGGCCAACAAGAAATTGGCCATGGCCGTCACGCCGTATCTTTTCAACCTGATCGATCCGGCGGACGAGCTGTGCCCCATCCGGCGCCAGGTCATTCCGCGCGTCGACGAAACACAAACCGTTCCGTGGGAAATGGCTGATCCTTGCGCCGAGGAATCGCACTCGCCCGTGCCGGGCCTGGTGCACAGGTATCCGGACCGTGTGCTGCTCTTGGTAACGGACCGGTGCGCATGCTATTGCCGCTATTGCACACGATCGCGCCTCGTCAGCAACGCCAGCGGCTACGATTTCAATCCGCGGCTCGATCGCCAGATCGATTACATCGCTCGCACGCCGGTTGTGCGCGACGTTCTGCTGAGCGGGGGCGATCCGTTGCTCTTGAGCGATGATAGGATCGAATCCGTGCTTGAGCAGTTGCGCGGCATTTCGCATGTGGAGTTCCTGAGGATTGGCACGCGTGTTCCCGTGTTTCTGCCGCAGCGCGTCACGCCGGGTCTCTGCGCGGTGCTGAGCCGATTTCACCCGCTCTTCATCAGTATTCACTCGAACCATCCGCGTGAGTTGACGACTGAGGCGCGCGCGGCGCTGGGCCGGCTAGCCGACGCCGGGATTCCGCTGGGCAACCAATCGGTCCTCCTCCGCGGAGTCAACGACAGTGTGGCGGTGATGAAGGCGCACATCCAGAAGCTGCTGATGTGCCGGGTGCGCCCCTACTACCTGTACCAGTGCGACATGATCGGCGGATCGGCGCATTTGCGCGCGAGTGTCCGCCGCGGACTCGAGATCATGAAAGGTCTGCGGGGGCACACGACTGGCTACGCGGTGCCGACATACGTCATCGATGCGCCCGGGGGCGGCGGCAAGGTGCCGATAGGGCCCGATTATGTGTTCAGCCAGAACAATGACCGGCTGGTGCTCCGCAATTACGAAGGGCGCGCCTTTGAATACCCGGCGGGTCTTGACGGCACGCCGAGGACAAAAGCGCCCGCGTGCGTCGCTGAACCGATCCTCATCTGAGCACTGGCTTCTTCCTGCTGCAAGCCTCAGCCAGCCGAGCGGCGCGATCGTCAAGACAGCTCCCTGAGCCAAATCAAAGGTCTGATTACTTGCGTGTGCGGGGCAAGTGACTACTCCCTTCGTTTCCATCCGCATGCGACAGCGGCGGCTTTGTAGTGTAGGATTCCCATGTGCGCAAAGGAGGCGCTTAGGAATTTCAAATCTCAAATTTCAAATCTAAGATCCAAGATCACTGCTGTCCGGTTTAAAACCCCGGAAACACGGTTGATTATGAT
>JAXDCU010000490.1:0-3655 GCA_034677645.1 Verrucomicrobiia bacterium | reverse complement strand
CACACGGCTCCGATTGTGTCGAGCCGAAAATCCCGCGCTTTGGGGTTTGTGGCCTGCCAGAGTTTGGCCTCGATCGGCGTCTCCTTTGTTGCGACGCGGATGGAACCGTCGGCTTCGAGCGTCCATGAGAGTCGTGGCAGCGGTGTGCCGGTGAGGACGGCCTGGTAGAAGGCGAGGAGCGATTCCCACGCGTCCGTGTTCCTGAGTCCGTGATCGGCATTGGGCACGTAGCGGAGATATTTCTCACCCGGCAACTGGTCGAAGTAGAACTGGGACGAGTCGGGCAGGAAGAACTGGTCGCCGGTTCCATTCAGGATCAACTTGGGCATTGTGAACCGGGCACGATATTCGAAAGGTTCCTCGATGCGCATGAGTGCCTTGAACTGCGGAGTACCCATCCAGTCCATGATCTTCTGCTCGGTGTAATCGTTGATGGCTGGCGCCCAGAATCCGTAAGCCGCAAAGTGGTGTTCCATCGATGGGACTATGTTCAACACGTCGATGACGATCGGCACGATGGCCACCACGCGCCGGTCCACGGCCGCGGTCGTCCAGGTTGTCCAGCCGCGTTTTGAGCCCCCCGCGACCACGAACCGTTCCACCTTGACTCCGCCGCCAGCGGTGCTGCCGCAAAAGGCGGTTACCGCGTCCATGGCGCGCACGGCACTCTTGGTCATGGGCAGGCGGGCGGGCCAGCGCTCGTCGCCGGTGCGCATGAACTTGTCCCATGTGTATGCGATGAGGTCGTCCTCGACACGCTTGTGGCCATCGCGGTTGAACTCGAGCGGTTGATTGGGGACATTGCGCAGTTCAGCCACGACGGACTTTGTTTCAACCGCAACCCGTGCGAGGTTGGCGTCCGGGCTCTTGGGCGGGCCTTTGTCGTTGTTGCCGCCGGTGATGAAGAGCAGGCCAGTTTGATGCTCGACGGCGCTGGGGACGGCAATCGTGAGCCAGTGCCGCCATACAGGGCGGTCAACTTCGTCTGCCGTCAGCCACGCTTGGGAAACAAGATCGAGAACGTGCACCGTTCCGAGCGGTGTAGGCGTTGAAGCCAGCACGGTGAAGTTGTAGTTTGTGTCTGGCGCGGCAACATAGCGGTCCAGCGCCGTTAGCCCCGCATCGGAAACGGCTTGAATGGTCGCGGGTTGCTGGCGTTTATCCGGCGCGTCCGCGGCTTTCCGGCAACTGATGGAGACCAACGAACATGCGCCGACGATCAGCGCCGTTAGCAATAGAAGCTCACGGGGCGCGCACGTCGGTCTATTGTCGAGACCTTGGTTGACAGATGTGGGAGCGGCCATGATGCGGTGTCTTGGGCATTGCTTCATACGCGCGGCGAGCATGACTGATCAGGCGGGGCGACACAACATCTTGCTCCACTTTTCGCTTGTGCGGTGAGAGCAAAGGACCTAAAGCCAGCGACGCACCAGCGCCTAACATGACACCTCGACAGATTGAAAGAATCGCGCGAAAACATGGCACGCCGTTGGTTGTCGTCGACCACGATGTCTTGCGCGGCAACTATGCGGCTTTCCGACGACATTTCCCCAAGGTCCAGGCGTACTACGCCGTCAAGGCCAACCCGGAGCCAGCCATCGTGCGCACGTTGTTCCGCGCCGGCGCCAGTTTTGACGTTGCTTCCTGGCCGGAGTTCGAATTGGTCCATGCCAATATTCGTAACCTGCCCGCCAAAGCCCGCCAGAACTTCATCTGGGATAAGATCATCTACGCCAACCCGATCAAACCGCGAGAGACACTCCAGAAGCTCGATCCATACAAACCGCTCGTGACATACGACAACATCGACGAACTCGGCAAAATCCGGCGGTTCGCGCCGCATGCTGGCGTTGTTCTGCGATTGCGAGTGCCCAACACGGGGTCCGCGGTGGAGTTGTCGAACAAGTTCGGATGCGATCCGGGTGACGCAGTGGACCTGGTGGAAGCCGCGTTTAGGATGGGTTTGGTGGTTGAAGGGCTAAGTTTCCACGTCGGCAGTCAGTGCACCAACTTCCTGAATTTCGTCCAGGCCTTGAACACAGCCGCCGCCGTGATGGCCGAAGCGCGCAGCCGCGGCCACAGGATTAACATACTGGACATCGGCGGAGGGTTCCCGGCTCCCTACCACCGCGATGTGAGGTCAATCGAAATCCTAGCGCGGAGTATCAACCCCGAAATTGAGAGGCTCTTTCCAAGCGACATCGAGATCATCGCTGAGCCGGGCAGGTTCATTGTCGCCTCCGCCGCGTGCGCGGTCGCCCGGATAATCGGCAAGGCCCGTCGAGAAGGCAAGACATGCTATTACATTGACGATAGCGTGTACCATACTTACAGCGGAATAGTCTTCGACCATTGCCAATACCGCATCAAGAGTCACAAGCGCGGGCGACGCGAAATCTGCGCCGTATTCGGACAAACCTGCGACGGTCTGGACACGATCTCGCTGGCCGAGGAACTTCCCGACCTAGCCATCGACGACCTGGTCTATACCGAGAACATCGGCGCGTATTCAACCGCCTCGGTCACTCACTTCAATGGGTTTGCCCCCGCCAAGGTCCTGAATGTGAACACGCGCGACAAGCTCACACGCTGAGTCTGGCCTGGCATCCCGTCCTCGACTCGGAAGCGGCAGGCTCGTGGACCCACCGCGATCGCGAAAGCAAATCGTCTTGTGCGACTGAAAACCACCGGCAACTCGGGGACCGCCTTGCACGGTGGGATAAACCGAATTCGAGGCTACCGCGTCGGACCCGGCGCGGTCGGAGCGGCAATCGAGCGAGGAGGAAGCGTCTTGAGCGTGTTCTCCAACCATTGGCGCTGAACAGGCAGCAAAAACTGCCGGTTGATCTTGTCGTAGACTTGCCATGCTTCTTCGGCCAAGCCCAGCGCTTGAGCAACATCGAAGTACACCAGCAGGCACTGGCTCAGATCGGCAAGTGACATCTGCGGAAGGCGGGTCGATGTCAGAATTTCGCGCGCCTCGGCGGCACGCCCATTTGCGTTGAGCGCGGCTGCGTGGTTGATCCTCACCGAGAAGTTATTCGTGATCGTGGCGAACAGTTCCTTTGTAAGCTCCAGAGCCAGCTCCGGTTCCGTCCGCTGCAACAACAGGACGCCCGCGTAGTTGTTTCTGGCTGTGGGGTGCGTGGGCTCCAGTTCGTAACAACGCCGCGCAGTGCGCGTCATCAAAACCAGATTAGTCTGGGCGCGCGCTGCTTCAAAAAAGGCCACCCAGAACTCTATGCTCTGGTCAAGTCGCGGTTCCAGCTTGGTCAACAATGGAACCGCGGCTTCCGACACGTTCGCCAGCACGAGACTGGTGGCGATGGCCAATCCCAATTCCGGTTCCTCAAACTCGTATGTGGATAACCTGCGCAGAGTCGATTCGGCAACGTCGCGGCGCCCTTCCCCCACATCCGCCTCCGCCTCGACGATGCTGGCCAGAGCCAGCAACGAATTGGGCAGGGCGGGATACATGCGAATGCGCAAGGCCAGCGCTCGTATCTCAGCCCACTGCTTGTCCTCGACTAGCATGGCGCAGTAGCGGATTGTCGCCACGAGCGAGACACCGAAGCGATCGAAAGAGCCCGATAAGAGGTTCAGGGCGCGTTTGCGCTGCCCCACAAAAGCGCACACTTCCGCCAGTTCAACTGTA
>JAXDCU010000489.1:0-6077 GCA_034677645.1 Verrucomicrobiia bacterium | reverse complement strand
AAGCTCGCCCTGTATCTGGCGCGTTTTGGAACTGACAATTCCCTGGGTGACGGTGCGTTCAAGACCAAGCGGGCTGCCTATCGCGAAAACGTTTTCACCGACAGCCAGCGCATCGGCCTGACCGAGCACAACAGTTGCAAATCGGGGCGCGTCCGAGTCTTCGACTTCAAGCAGCGCCAGGTCGGCAAACTTGTTCATTGCCACTATGCGAATCGTCTTGTAAGTCCGACGTTCGAGTTGTCCCTTCTTGTGCTGGAACACTTCGATCGATATCTGGGTCTCGCCTTCGATTACGTGGAAGTTGGTGATCAAGTAGCCATCTTCGTTCAGGAAGAAGCCGGAGCCCTGCCCACTGGGTGTGCGCACCTGTACGACCGCTTCGCCAAGCTGGTTCATCAGGGCCCTGACGGATTGCTCGGGAGCGCGCACGGTCGCGGCCCTATAGAGACCGGACTGAGACATTTCCGCGCCACCTCCGGGCAAGGATTCGAGGTCCACCGGTCGAGGTTCCGGATGGGTTGAGCCCAGTTCACTGATTGCACCCCCATCGCCGGCGGTGCCGCTGCGTTTGGTCTGCTCAGAGCGGGTGATGCGAATCACATGGCTTCGCGGGATTGACAAAACAGTGTAGCCAACGTCGATCACCACCTGGTCCTCCTTCTCGGCAAGTATCTGGCCAGTGATCGACGCCTGGTCCTTGAGATGCAGTGTGTCGGCCTGGGCAAGACCGCACAACACCAATAACCCCACCGCTTTGGACCACGTCAACACGTCGCCAGGGTACAACGAGGGCGACGCCATCGCAAGCGGCCTTTGCGGGCCCTGTTTTCCGGCTTTCCCAGGTTTCGACGGCGACAAGGCCGGGTCCCATCCTTGCGCCGACACGCTGAGCCTGGAACGCGCGACCGGCCTTGGTCAGTGGAGTTGCGGTCTTCCAGCGCCAGCCAAGACCATCAACAGGGCGTGCGACCTGAACCCAGCGTGAACGGGAAGACCCAAACGCCCCGCTGGAAACTGCCCCCAATCATCGCACAACCAGACGGTAGAACCGTTTCGAGCCGGCACCACCTATGTCCTCGACCCAAAGCACCGGCGCGTCACCAGGACTGACTGTGGCAACGCTAACCCAGTCGACCAGGTCGGTCGATGCCTGCAAAACGCAAGCCGTGCCGGAAAGTCCCCGCACAGTCAGTTCAATCCGCCCCTCTGGCGTCAGGCGTGTACCTTCGAAGCTTGGACGAAGCACCACGCCAGGTTCTGTCCCGCCCAAGTATTCGTCGAGATTGCTGACTCCGTCGCCGTCCAAGTCGCCCGCGGCATCGGTCGGGTCTGCGGGATTCAGTCCGTAGCGGTTCTCCCAGTCGTCGGGCATCCCGTCGCCATCGGTGTCCACGGAGCGCCCGTCCGCCATAAGCCGGTCTGCCATGGCAAGTTCCGACACGAGGTTCTGCGTATCGACAGCCCTGACGCCGTATCGTAAGAAATGCGCAGCATCGACAGCAGGCGCCTGCTCAAGATACACCTCGCTGGCCGGGGGTAGCTCACCGGCCTTGGCGAGCTGCCCGCCCGGCAACACGGCGCGCCATATTTCGTATCGCACAACGTCGCGGTCGTTAAACCCATCATCCTCCGACGCAGTCCACGCCACGTACGCCGTGCCATCGTCCTCCATACGCAACAACACATCTGAAGGCGGAAGCGGCGGTCCTTCAGTTGTCCTGACAGGTGCCGCGGCTGCAAGAGGGCTTTCGTTGCCTGTCGTATCGACGGCTGTGACTGCAACGTAATAGTCCGTGTCGATGGAGAGCCCGCGCAGCACCACGTTTGTGGACGCAGTCGAAACGGGCGAGGGGGCGCCCTCGACAGCAGCCGTGCCGTCCCACGGCGGGCCAGCCGTGCCAGCACGGTAATAGACACGGTACCTGGCAAGATCAGGCTCGCTGTTTCCGCGCCATGTTACAAACACCCGGCTCTGGCCTGCGACAACACTCAGACCGGCCGGCGGGCTCGGGGGTGCATCGTCCACCAACTGCAGTTCATACTCGCCCCAGGCGTCACCAGCCAGGCTGGCTACCTCCACCCGAATCCGGTTTCCACCGAGCGGCGCGCGCACACTGAATCGAAGCACGGCATTCGAGCTCCCTACCTGCGTGCCGGGCGTGTCAGCGCGGATGTCAGGCTCCAGAATAGTGCCACCGTTAGCCGACACGGTAAACAACCACGGCTGCGCGGCTGGTCCGCCGGTGTTCAGGACCAAGTTGGTCACTGTGAAAGTCATCGCCGAACTACCGTCGGCGGGCATGCTGTCGCCCGCTGGGACCAAGCGGAGATTCCCGGTCGGCAACGGAGGCGCGAGAGCGAACGTGCCCAGGTTAGTCACCGCGACCGTCACGGTGTGTGCGTTCGTATCGACCACACCTCCGGTCAATTCCCATTTGTTCGTGCCCTCGGCCAACCGGTAGATGGACAAGTCTAGCGGGTTCAGCCCAACCACCTCAGCCTCGCTGTAGGGGAGCGACAGTACTGCCGCACCCGACATGACGCCTTTACTCTGGAAACTGAAGAAACCGCTGACGCCATAGACATAGTTCGATGCCCCGGGCGACGGAAGCCACCCGTCGTCCGGCAACGGGCCATGCAACGCGACGCGTCCACCTCCTTCCTCACGGAACCACCGCGAAATCACATCCACGCCGCCTGTCATTACGCCTTCACCAAACCGAATCACGGCCCCGCCGGCCTCGATGATCGTTTCGCCAGCCTCCTTGATCCTCGTATAAACTTCCTTCAAGAACCACCCTATTGGCTCCGCGGCGTTCAAGGCCCATCGCGCTTCCATCTTGAAGATGCTCTCGGTCGGCAGCATGTCTTTGCTGAACGCTCCGCCCGCTTCCAGCCCCATCCTGCGCATCCGCCAGATACGCCCGCGCTCTGTTACCAGCTCCGCGCCTCGTTCCATGGCACCTTCGATGCTCACCCCGAGCCCTGCGATTGCAGCGTCCAGGTCGATCTCAGGTTCCACCGACAACGCCTTGGCGCCATAGACCGACCTTTCGTATTTGAGCGGGACACCATCGCTGAGCGCTGACTGTGCCAGGCTCGCGGCCAATGTTGCCGGTTGGTCTGCCCGTACAACACCACCCTGTCCCAGTCCACCAACCAGGTCCCACACTGGAGCCGCGACACTCACACGAGAGAACGCGCCGCTGTCAGGCAAATCGAATTCGAGCTTCTCATTGAAAATAAGCGACAGTTCATTGGCAACATCGGGCGCAAGGTAGAGCGCCCAACCAACAAGGTCATCGGGGATATCACCGCTGAGCGTGGCCTCCTGTTCAACGGCGATCCGCAGGTTGCGCCCGCTGTTGAGGTCTTGCACCAGGCTGGCCCGGAAAGCACTTTCACCTGAGACACTCAGCAAATCGACCCCGAACCCGGTCCCCTTTTTCGTCGGCCCGACCGCCACCCGTCCACCGACGTCGATCTCGCCCCGCCGCACGAAGCCCAGTGTCAGCAGCTTCAGGTCCCTCTGGCCAGACCACGCATCGTCCTCGACACGATACTGCTCCTCGCATCCCAGCAGGGCAGCAACCTCACCCGAAAGTTCTCCAATAGCCCCCACTCGGACCTGGCGCCCGGCTTTGAAGCCACCGCTCAACTCGCCTTCCGCGTATCCACCCAGCAGCAACTCCCAGCCGGCATTATCGAGCTGCGACCCAAGCAAGGGCGGTTCGAACACCTCGCCTGCGAAGTCATAAAGGGCTTTGCCGGGCCCAAGTGCCAGCGAGAGCGGATCGCCCAGCGCAAGGTACAGCTTCACAAGATTCTCGCCTGGAACGGTGCCGGCTGGGTCATCAAAGTGGAATGTCTTGTGAGCGTCTGCGCCAAGGAAACCGCCGGCGCCGACCTTGGCTTTCGTCCCTGCTAGGACCTTGACACCTGCGCCAATCTCAACCCCGCCCTTCAGCTCCGCCTGGCGGGTGCGTGTGATGGTCTCGCGCTCAACTGTACCGCCAGCCAGTTCATGTCTTACCTCGGCTTCGTATGCGCCCTTGCCGGTGACTCTGAACACCTTGATCTTGCCACTCACGCCTCCGCCCACCCGGTGCCGCCACACCAGATCGTACTCCTTCTCCACGAGTTTCGCCTGGAAGGTGGCCACTGGATTGCCACCAAGCACAACTTCGAACTGCGCTGCGTCTCCTGCCTGGCTCCCCACCGCCCACGCAGGCACTACCAGCCGGACAATCCCGTCTGCGTCAGCCACGCCTGGTACAGCGCCGGCCCAATCGTGTTCGCCTGTCTCGGTCTGGGTGACCGTCCCGCCGTCCTTGCGCCGCAATGCCACCACAGTGCCGCCGGGACTCCGGCCCGACCCGACCGTCACTCGGTAATATCGATACGCGGCGCCAGCCAAAGGGACAGGCGACACGGCAGGGTTCACGGCCGGTGACAAGTCAGCCAGCCGCAGTTCCCCGCTCAGTGCTGCGAGAGTGACGTCGCCCAGGTCGGTAAGCCCCGCCGAGACGCGCACGCCACTTACCGTGGCCGACTCGAACCCTGCCGCGGCAACCCGGACTTGGTAACCGGTGCCGGCCAGCACACCGTCGAGCAGAAAACGTCCATCAGGCCCTGTGAATGCCCGTCTGGCACCGGGCGTCAATTCCACCGCAGCGCCGACGACGGGTGCACCGCCGCCCAATATCCGCCCCGCGAGCCCGCCACGCACGCCGCCCCGGGTATTGATCACGAACAACGGTGATTCAGCCACCGTTCCCACGCCCAAGCGCGTCGTGTCCAGCACGAAGAAAGGCGACTGGGCGACAATACGAAACGGCCCCGTCACGTGCGGCCAGTCAAAGGGGCGTGTGTCCAGGATGAACAAAGGAGACTCCGCTACAACCGAGAACTCACTCGGCCGCCCTTGGGCAGTCGCCTCCCAGAACAACTCGTAGAGCGCCGCCACGTACTGGACGGCTTTGGGCAGCATCGTGGCCACGATCTGTTCCACCTCCACTTCAGACATGTCACCCGCTCTACGGCTGCCCAAGTCCGCACTCAGACCGAACACGTCCGCGCCAGCGCCATCAATTGAGTTGCTGTCGTTGCCATCAACGGCGTTGCTGTCGAAATGCTGGGCCTGTTGTGCCAGGTTGTAGAACAGGTCTGCCAGCCAGCCCTCGAACGTCGTTTCGGTTGCCAAAGGGCACCTGAGCGGCAGGCTCTTGTAGTTGACCGGCGCTAAACCCGGAAGATAAGCGGCTAGGTGGACGTCATAGAACCACCGACCCAACTCCCTATAAGTATCGCGAAAGTAATCCTCGTAACTGTCTTCTCCCACAGTCAACCACGAACCATGACCGTCATTGTGGACGTGGGCCGGCACGCTCGCATCGGCCAGCAGATGCGCTATGTGGCCAAGATAGTAGTATGCGAGGTCCTTGTTTGAAGGGTAGTTGGCCAGCACGCCGTTCCGCCACAAATACAGCGCCTTGTGTAGACTGCACTTCGCTGGTGCATACCCGTTCAGCGGATTCGGATACCCGGTGTCCCAGCCAGGAAGGTCCGGGTCCCAAAAATGGTTGTTGAACATGTTCAGTGCAGCCATCGTGCAAGGCACACCAATCAGCCCCGATCCAGACCATGTACCTACCCAGTATCCTTCACCTGATACGCCGTTATAGATGTCTTCCTCCTCAGCGCCTTCGAGGACATAGTTTCCAGTCGTGGGGTCCATGAGCGGGTCAACCAAATCGCACCAGTCGTAATCCGTGTACGGCTCTGTCCAATCGCGGTCTCTTAGGTAGGAGCCGATCTCGGATGGCAACCTTGCTTTGAACAGGTCATACGCCTGCAGCGCGATCCATTCGTGCGTGGGCGCTTCCCCGAATGATGCGGTGCCATAATGCAGGCCAGCACCACTCCGTCGGCCACCGCTTGACGTCGCCTCTTCGGCAGGCGAGGTAGCGGCGCCTGCCCACGCTCCAGAAGCCACGACTCCAATGAATAATGCAGCCGACGCAGAAAGTGCGCGTACTATGACAAGTCTCTTCATGGCTCGGCTTGGTCCGGAAGCG
>JAXDCU010000488.1:0-2879 GCA_034677645.1 Verrucomicrobiia bacterium | reverse complement strand
GGAGACATTCAATGTCTGGATGAACACCGGCAATTGGGACGGATCGATGATGCCCCAGTAAGCCCACTTGGCCTGTAGCTCCTCGTCGAAGAGCAGTGGCAGGTTGATGCGGTTGATCGGATGGCCGGTTAACCAGGTATGATCATCGGCCAACCCCCAGAACGTCACCGAACCGAGGCTATCCGCTTGACGCTGGAACACTTCGAAGATTTCCTTGTAGCGATAACCTTGTTTGATCAGCACTTCCGGCGGTACAGTGGTATAGGAATCGGTGTCGTGGGTGTAGATGCTCATATACAACTCGGTGACATGCACCTCGCCCAACTCGGCAAACATCTCGATGGTTTCTTCGATGGCTGCTACCGATGGGTTCTGGATGTTGATGTGCATCTGCATGCCGATACCGTCGATGGGCACGCCCTGATCCTTCAAGTCCTTCACCACGTCGTACATACATTGGCGCTTGGCCGGGTTGGTTTCGCCGTAGTCGTTGAGGATCAACGTGGCGGAGGGCGCTTCCTGGTGTGCGATGGTGAACGCAGTCGAGATATAGTCGGAGCCGGTCAACTCGTACCAGCGGCTCCGGCGCAGGCAGTCCGGCTGCGATGCATCGATGACCTCGTTGACCACGTCCCAGACGTTGACCACGTCTTCGTAGCGGTTGACGACCGCAACGATGTGATCTTCCAGGCGGTCCAACACCAATTCCTTGTTCTCTAGCGTTGGCGTCAGCCATTCACCGGCGGTGTTCTTGAACATCCACTCGGCAGCTTGCTGGTGCCAGACCAACGTGTGACCATGGATCGCGACGTCGTTCGCCCGCGCGAAGTCGGCCAGCGCATCGGCGTTGGTCCAACTGAAGTTACCCTCGGTTGGCTGGATCGAACCGGGCTTCATCGCGTTTTCAGCCGTGAGGCTGTTGAAGTGCCTGGTGAACAATTCAACATGGCGATCACTGGCAAACTGCGTCGGCTCGAGCGCCGCCCCAACCAGGAAATCGTCCTTATAGAAGTCATAGACGGAGGGGATGTCGGTTTGAATCGGCGGGAGGACGACATTGCTGAACGAGAAGTCGTCGATGTAGAAAGTGACGGTGGGAGAGGTGGAGCCTTCTACGTAGATTTCCATGAAATCGACTTCCTGGGCGAGGATATACTTACCCTCAAACAGGGTCCAGGAATCAGGAGAAACCGGTGTGTTCCCGATCACAGTTTGATACGTCGAAGTTGTGACGCCTGCTGGCTTGAACTCGACGCTGACGCGCAAACTAGTCGTTGTCTCGGTAGGTGCCAGCCTGGCCCACACAGCGACGTCATACTGAACGCCCACGGTCACTACATCGCGGATATTCAGCGAAGGTCCGTTCCAAGTCGCTGTACGCCCGCTCGTCTTCAGGCTGTGCGTGCCGCCATGGGCGACCTCGGTGCTGTTTTCCACAGTCACAGACCCGCGTGCCTTCCAACCCTGAGTCGTTCCGTCCTCAAAGCCGTGCACGATGTTGACTTCCTGTGCTGGCGGCGGGGAGGTCATCACGATGGTGACGTCGTCGATGTAGAACGAGGCGGTAGCATCGGCGCTTTCGGCGTACAGGGTCAGAGTTTCAGCTTCATCCGTGTACTCGAAGGAGCCGCTCACGCACGCCCAATCAGCGTCAGTCGTGTTGTTTTCGCCGCCCAACCAATGCCACGAGGTAGAACCGCCCACGGGCTTGTACTCCAACCCGAAGTTCGTCCGAGTCACGGCCGTGCCCGCCGCCAGACGGATACAGCCGCTAATCTGGTAAGTCGCGCCGACTTCCAACAGGCTCAGGACGTTGATCGCCGGCCCATTCCACCCCAACGCGCGCCCGGTCACTTGCAGGCTGCGGGTTCCGCCATGGGCCACCGTCGTTACTGAAGCCACCGACCCGCCACTTCCACGTCCCCACCAGCCCTGCTCGCCATCTTCGAAATCGTCGACGGCAAGTGCGGCCGGCGGCGGCGGGGAGGTCATCACGATGGTGACATCGTCGATGTAGAACGAGGCGGTAGCATCGGCGCTTTCGGCGTACAGAGTCAGCGTTCCAGCTTCATCCGTGTACTCGAAAGAGCCACTCACGCATGCCCAATCGGCGTCGGTCGTGTTGTTTTCGACGCCCAACCAATGCCACGAGGTAGAACCGCCCACGGGCTTGTACTCCAACCCGAAGTTCGTCCGAGTCACGGCCGTGCCCGCTGCCAGGCGGATACAGCCGCTAATCTGGTAAGTCGCACCGACTTCCAACAGGCTCAGGACGTTGATCGCCGGCCCATTCCACCCCGACGCGCGCCCGGTCACTTGCAGGCTGCGGGTTCCGCCATGGGCTACCGTCGTTACTGAAGCCACCGACACGCCACTTCCACGTCCCCACCAGCCCTGCTCACCGTCCTCGAAGTCATAGTCGGCAATCGGCGTGTCCGCCTGCGGGGCAAGGGGCTGCGCGACGACAGGCCCGGCGGAAAACATTGCCGGGGACAGTAGGCCAGTGAGATAGGCCAGCACCACAAACAACGAGAGGCGTGTGCGCCAATTCCGTTTCAAAGAAATCTGTTGCATCGTTTCATCTCCTTACTTAGGCTGATTAGAATTTACTACGGTCTATCAAATGATCAGGTTGAGAAATGTGTCACCCCATGCTCAATAGACACCTCCTTGTCTGTAATGTTTCGAGGAATTCCCCTCACTTATTTTAGCATAAAATATCCTGTTTGTAAACTATTTTCTCGGTAACGTTGCCGACAACGTTACCGGAGACGACAAAAAAACACGAGTGACTTAACGCGCTTCGAAGGTCACATGCGCCTCAGCCAATCACTACGCGGTGGCGGTCACGGTCACACGGGGGACAAAGGTGCCTTGCG
>JAXDCU010000487.1:0-11323 GCA_034677645.1 Verrucomicrobiia bacterium | reverse complement strand
ATGTTATTCCCATAACCTGTGGGGCGGGGGGCGCCCCCAACCCTCCGCGAGCCTTCCGCGCCCGGAGAGCCTCCCGATTTCAATCGCGAAACCTTCCATTGTCCTGAGGTACTCGTTCATCTTCTGCGAGGCGTCCAACCACTCCTGCTGGCTTTTGTGTTTGGCCAGCGCCTCCAGCTTCGTGGAGTGAACACGAGCCGTGTTGATAAAGACACCTGGTGAAATCCTCCGACGCAGCGGGTCCCGCAGGCCGTGCGGCATCGCGTGATAAACCGTCACGCTCCCACGGACTGGTTTTACCGACGGTGTTGTGTGAAAGTTGCGCATCCCGCGCACGAAAGCGGCAGTAACCGCCAAACGACAGGCGTTCGTATGGTCCTCCATGTAGTCCTGGGGCGATGGAACCAGCAGGATGGAAGGGTTGACCCCGCGCACCACCGCGGCCAACCGGCTGAGCGTCGATCGTTCATAGTACAAATCGAGGTCGTCCACCAAGCTTTCGTGAAACACAGCTCCCAGCACTCGCGCTGCCGCCTGGCTTTCGCGCCGGCGGATGGCGCGCAGTTGGCCCGCCGAAAGGACCGCGCTGCCACAGGAACCGTTTGCCAGATTGATGTAGTGAGTCTCGAAGCCGGCTTGTTTGAGCAGGACGAGTGTGCCGCCCATCATGAACTCGATGTCATCCGGGTGCGCACCGATCGCCATGGCGGTGCCGCTGGGCGTGGCGCGTCGGTTCATGCGCTCACTTTCCCACTTGGTCGCCAAGCCGTCAACTCAGCCACGCGCGTGACTCGAGCGCATCAGGCGGTCCACACGCGCGGCGCAATAGCTCAAGTCGAGTCCACCCCGGGTTGCTCCAGCCAGACGCACACGCCAGCCGCTAGAGACCGAAGAACTAAACTATACGATCGAAACTGGTCATCCTCTCGCGCCGCTCGGCGCTGGCCTTCAGGAGCACGTACAGAGCCGTCGTCAGATACACAACCGCCGAGACCAGCAAAGCGGTGCGCATACCGATGGCATCGGCCAGACTTGTGATGCCCAAGCTCGCGAACGGCATCAGGCCGTAGAAGCTGAGACCTGCCACGGCCGACACACGTCCCCTGAGTTCGGTCGGCGCCCGTTCTTGCACAATCGTGTTCGCCAAGCCGAGCAGAGTCGATACTCCGAGCGTGAGCGCGACCAGCGTGCCAGCGGCAAAGGCAAAACCGCGGGCAACTCCCAGAAATCCAAGCGAGACAGCCGCGAAAGTAACGGCCACAAGCATGAATGGCTGGCGCTTGGCGCGAGGCACCGCCAACAGACTCACCGAGCCCGTGAGCGCGCCCAACCCCGAAACAGCCATCAGCAATCCCATTCTGTCCGGGCCGAGCTTCAGCACCTGCCTCGCGTAGAGCGGCAGCATGGTAGCCATGGCAGGGAAAACGAACAACGTCGACGCAGCCATCAAACCGATCATGGCTAAAGTCGGCGGGTCGGACTTCACGTAGCGCAAGCCTTCTTTGATGCCGCTGCGTTGCTGTGCCTCTCCTGCGGCCCCGCCCCGCCTCTGTGGTCCGATCGTCAAGAGCGCGAGTATCAAGGCCACAAATGAAATTGAGTTGAAATAGAAGGCCGATGAGGCGCCCAGTTTCCCAACCACATCGCCACCGAGGGCGGGTCCTACCAATCGTGTGCCATTGAACACAGAGCGATCGATGGCGATCGCGGCGGCCACTTCGTTTCGCGGGACGAGTTCGGGCACGAGGGCCGCGGCAGCCGGCATCTCAAACGAGTTCGAGACCCCCAGGACGCAGGCAACGGCCACAACGTGCCAAATCCTGATGTTGTCCGAGGACACGAGCCATCCCAGCAACACAGCGAGGCAAATCTGCACGACCTGAGTCGCAAGCAGGATGTTCCGCCTGTCCAGCCTGTCCGCGGCGACTCCTCCCAACAAGGACAGGGCAAGCATCGGAATACCAGAAGCGAAATGGACAAGTCCAAGCATTGCCGCGCTGGTCGTCAGCGACGTCATCACCCAGGCCTGTGCCATCATCTGCATCCAGGTGCCTGTCATCGACACCGCCTCGCCCGCCATGTACCGCGCGAACGGACCATGGCGGAACACGGAGCGGAGCTGACCGCCCACCGATTCTCCCGGCTCAGTCATGTCCGTGCCCATTCCGACAGCTCAAAGCCCGACCAGCAAGCTTCGTCTTTGAGGACGGGCTCCCGACCTGATCGGCGCGCGCGCTGAATACGGTGCGAAGGAACCTCACTCCTGCCCACCACCATCCGATGGGGAGAGTTGCGCCACCGATCTTGGTGCTGTCGAAAGGCGACGTTTTGTGGAGGACCGGAACCAATGGCCTTTCTACCGCAGTCGCTCGCGCAGCCAACCGACCAACGCGTCGGTCTTGACGCGTTCCTGTTGCATGCTGTCGCGGTCGCGCACTGTGACAGTGTCGGCCAGATCGGGTCCTTTCTCGCCGAGGGTTTCGAAGTCGATGGTAATGCAGAATGGCGTTCCTGCCTCGTCCTGGCGGCGGTATCTGCGTCCGATGGCCCCAGTTTCATCGTAGAATACCTTGAAGTCGGGACGAAGCAGATCGCGGACCTGCCGTGCTTTGCGCACCAGTTCAGGCCGGTTCTTCAGAAGCGGAAAAATCGCGGCCTTTATTGGAGCAACGCGGCTGTGAAAACGCATCACCACCCGTTTTCCCATCTTCCCGTTCTCGTCAGGCGCTTCGTCCTCAGCGTAAGCATTGCAGATCAACGCAAGCACCAACCGGTCCACGCCCGCGCGTGGCTCGATCACGTGCGGCCTGAACGCGCCTTTGGCCAGTTTATCGGCCGCATCGCTGGCGCGGCGGTCGATTTCCTCTGGCGAGCAACCGCGTTTCTTGAGGTCGACCTTTTTGGTTTCGAGGAAACGCCGCCAGAGTGCTTGTCGTTTGGCCTCGTCGAGTCCGGCCCATGCGCTTCGTGTGTCGTCATCGAACACCTCCATCGACTTGCCAGAGAACTGCTGATGCTGGGACAGGTCGAAATCGCCTCGCGCGGCGATGCCTTCGAGTTCCTGCGTGCCGAACGGAAATCTGTACAGGATATCGACTGTAGCTTTGGCGTAGTGGGCCAACTCTTCGGGTTTCTGCCAGTACTCTTCAAGAGACGTTCTAGGGAGGCCTATGCTCTCGTAGAACCGGAGACGTTCCTCGACCCAGTACTTGAGCCAGGCTTGCCACCCCCAGTCGCGTCGCGGTTCGCCTGGATGCCCAGTGGCACTCGCCTCGGCCACCGACCCCGCCTCAGCTTCGACAACTTCATCGGGTTTGATGAAGAATTCGAGCTCCATCTGCTCGAACTCGCGCGAGCGGAACGTGAAATTCCGCGGCGTGACTTCGTTCCGAAAAGCCTTGCCGATCTGTGCAATGCCGAATGGCACCTTTTGCCTGGAGGTCTCGAGCACGTTCTTGAATTGAACGAATATTGCCTGCGCGGTCTCGGGCCGCAGATACGCGACGCTATCCTCGTCGGCGAGCGGCCCGACGTAGGTTTTGAACATAAGATTGAATGGACGAGGGTCGGTCTTTTCTCCTTCGCATTCCGCGACAGTGATTCGGTGCCTGCGTGGACAGGGGATTTCATTGATCTGGTCGGCGCGAAACCGGCCTTTGCAGGTCTTGCAGTCGATCATCGGATCACTGAATGTGTCGACGTGTCCAGACGCCTTCCAGATTCCCGGATGCATAATGATTGTTGCGTCGAGACCTGATACGTCGTCCCGCTCGGACACCATGCTGCGCCACCAGAGCTCCTTGACATTCCTTTTTAGCTCGGCGCCCAGCGGGCCATAGTCCCAGAATCCGTTTATCCCGCCATATATCTCGGACGACTGGTAAATGAAGCCGCGCCGCTTGCAGAGCGACACTATCTTCTCCATCAGCTCGGTCGGTTTAGGAGCAGCCATAAGAAGGGCAAGTGTCCGCAATCAGCGCCGCCCATGTCAAGGCGTGCGCGAGAGGCCCTCCTGGAATCCTGAAATGCTGGAATACAGGCCCCACTGGAGCGTCGCGTTCTACAGAGCACGACGAGAATTGTCGCCTCGCAGTTGCGGCAGTTGAAATTGGAGAGTAGAAAAGGGAAAACAACGACCCATGAACATATTGAGTTCTACGCGGGAGCACAGCAATGGGGTCCACTGGCGTATGCGGCCAAGACCTCGCGGACTTACGAAAGCCATCTCGATCGGGTCCCGATTGGCGGTTTTGAGTGACGCGTCGGAGGCAAGTGCAACGGTTGTGACACGTTCTTGCCTTCGTGTTGCCGTGGCATGCTTTTGCAGTCTGACGGTTTTTTGCGGCAGGGGCGCCGACGGCGACCGGCCATGGCTAATGGTGCCCGAATCACAGGAGAGGATTCAAACCGCGGTCCTGGTTCATGATTCAGTGCAAACGAGTGTCGACGGGCTCGTTCAATTGGTTGACACGGACGGCAGAACCGCGGCGGCAACGATCATGCCAGGGCCGGCCAAAGATGGATCATTAGGCGCGTCCGGGACGCGATTGGCGCTCGACATACCGCCGGGGAAACCAGGCGAAGGCGAGCGACGTTTTCAGGTGCGTGCCCGGACGCCACTGGCCAAGGAAAGTCCAGGATTCGCCTTTCGGGCAGTAACCGACAAGTCGCTCGGCATATGGGAGGATGACAAACTAGTCCTGGTCTACAATCACGGCATGATGAGCCGGGAAGGTGTCCCCGCCGATCGAAATCGCAGTAGTTACGTGCATCCTTTGTATGGGCTCGATGGGGAGGTCCTGACGGACGATTTTCCGGCTGATCACCGCCATCACCGAGGGCTTTTCTGGGCCTGGCCGCATGTGATTGTCGGCAACAGCGAGTATAGTCTTTGGGACATCAAGGGTGTTCACCAGCGTTTCGAGCGCTGGCTGGTTCAGAAAACAGAGTCGGGCGTTGCTGTTCTTGCGGTTGAGAACGGCTGGCATGCTGGAGAGCGGCAACTGATCCAAGAACGGGTGTGGCTGCGCGTGTACCGTTCCTTCGCCAACGCGCGGATGATCGATGTCGAGCTGTTTTGGGTGCCTGTCTACAAGGCAGTCACGTTGCGAGGAGCCGAGGGCAAGTCTTACGGCGGACTCACGCTGAGATTCGCGCCCCGGCCAGCATCGACTATCTCAACGCCGCTGGGCAACGGCGCGGACGATCTGACGATGACGTCCCTGCCATGGGCGGACTTGTCCGCTCAGTTCGCGGGCGCATCACAGCCGAGTGGGGCGGCGGTTTTCATACATCCGGATCATCCGGATTATCCGCCTACGTGGCTGACTCGGCACTATGGAGTACTATGTGTTGGCTGGCCTGGGGTGAACGGGCGCACTTTCCCAGTCGGCGTGCCGTTTGCTTGTCATTACCGAATCTTCGTCCACCGCGGCAAAGCCGATGCCGCGACCTTGGAACGCCATTACGCGGCATATCTCGCCGGATGTCGTCTCAACTTCGAATGATTGCCAGCATGACGAATGGAACTTTGCGCAATGACTTATCGACTAACTGATTCCAGCCAAGTGGCGACACTCAGCCGGGCGGTATGGGCGTTTGTTCAACACCGAGTACTTCTCCAGGCGATCTTGCTTGTGGCGTCGCTAAGGTTTGTTGGCCTCTGTGGCAGTGTTGAGCCGAAAACGGACCTGCGGCGCGTGCCAGGAGTGGTGATCGATCACAGCCCTGCGTCGTCAGGGCAGTATGTGGGGTCGCCAAGCATCGCATTGCTGCCGAACGGGGACTATGTGGCCTCGCATGATTTATTCGGGCCTAAGTCTAGCGAGCACACCTCAGCCATCACAGCCGTGTTTCGCAGTGAGGACCGCGGCGAGAACTGGAAGCGGGTCGCACAGATCGACGGGGCGTTCTGGAGCAACCTTTTTGTTCATGAGGGCGCGTTGTACATGATGGGAACAACCCGGCATCACGGCCTGATCGTGATCAGACGAAGTGAAGATGGCGGGCGCACCTGGACCGTGCCCAACAACGCCGAACAGGGCTTGCTGACTGCGTCTGGAGAATACCACACGGCGCCCGTGCCCGTAGCGCTTCACAACGGTCGTTTGTGGCGCGGGTTTGAAGATGCCGGCGGCGGTTCGAAGTGGGGAATGCGGTATCGGGCCATGATGTTGTCCGCGCCTGTGGGCGCTAGTCTTCTGAAGCGCGAGAGCTGGGCATTCAGCAATTACCTGAGCCGCGACACGAACTGGATGGACGGCCGCTTTGAGGCTTGGCTCGAAGGCAACGCGGTCGTCACGCCGGACAATCTTATGGCCCTTGTGCTCCGCATGCACTATGGCGGGCAGGGTGGCAAGGCCGCTGTGGTACGGATCAGCGAGGACGGACGGCGTGCCGCGTTTGATCCGAAGAGTGGATTTGTCGATTTCCCTGGTGGGACCAAGAAGTTCACGATTCGCTTCGACACGAAGTCGAAGGCGTACTGGGCGCTCGTTAATCCGGCGATGCCGGTGTCGAGACCGCAAAACGCGAATGCGGCAGCGATACGAAACACTCTTGCTTTGGCGCGTTCGACTGACCTAACCAAATGGGAGATGCGATGTGTGCTTCTGCATCACCAGGACGTGTCCAAGCACGCATTCCAGTATCCAGACTGGCAGTTTGATGGTGAGGACATCGTGGCGGCAATTCGCACCGCCTACGATGATGGACTAGGCGGCGCACGCAATGCGCACGATGCGAACTTCCTGACGTTTCATCGTTTTGCCCGATTCCGTGAGCTGACGATGGCTGACTCGGTCGTCGACCCGAGTGCTCTTAAGCTACCGGAAGAGCGATAGACCGAGACTCCCGGCGTCACGGATAGGAAGTCACGGCGAGTCGAAGGGGATAGTTGGAGGCACTAAGGAAGGTTACTTCCGCCTGCAGTAGTCTGATGAAGGGTCCTGGAGAGCTCACAGCACGAGGCAGCCGCAACCGAATGACCTCGTCGAGAGGATCGCTGAGGTCCCAAATCCTCGCCTAAGCCCACCGCGAAGTTCATCAAAGCCACGAAGGACCTAGGCGAGAGCCGATCAGCGGTTCTATCGACCTCGCAGAAAACTGTAAGCGAAGGCGTTGTGCACATACCCTCCGTGTTCTTCGGGTCTTCGTGGTGAATCCCAGCCGCTCCCGAATACCTAGGGCGATGATCAGGACCCGTATTCCAACCTTGACGAAACGTCAGAGGCGGGGCGAAGCTCGCCTAACGGGTTGCGGACGAAATGTAGTGCTTCTGACCCATCAAGGCGTCAAGGAAGCAGCTTTGACCACTCACACAAACATGATTCTTGGCATTTCAAAGGAGATACTCGAGGGAGAGCGGCGCGTGGCGGCACTTCCCGAACATGTGGCGCGATACGCAGCCATGGGCTACCAGGTGCTGGTCGAATCGTCGGCTGGCGCTGGTGTGTACAGGACCGATCCAGAGTACACGGCTGTTGGGGCACGGATTGTCCCCGACTATCGGGAGGTTTTCGCCAAGGCCGACGTCGTCTTGAAGGTCAAGCAGCCGCAACTCAACTCGAAGGAGGGCAAGAGCGAGGCTGAACTGCTCAGGGAAGGGTCTATTCTGATCACGTTCCTTCATCCCGCCGCCCCATCCAACCACGACATGGTCCGGAGGCTCCGTGACAGGAACATCACGTCTTTCACCATGGACGGCATTCCGCGGATTTCGCGAGCACAGGCGATGGACGCTTTGACGTCTATGAGCACCATCACGGGCTACAAGTCCGTCCTTGCCGCGGCGTATCATTACCCACGTTTCGTGCCAATGATGGGGACGGCCATGGGAATGATCCCGGCCGCGAAAGTTCTGGTTGTGGGCGCCGGAGTGGTAGGTCTTCAAGCCATCGCCACCGCAAGAAGGCTCGGAGCCGTGGTCACGGCGGTCGACATCCGCCCGGAAGCGCGAAAGGAAGCTGGCAGCCTCAAGGGAACTAAGATTGCAGGGTTCGAGGTTCCCGATGGATTGGCGATCGGGGAAGGAGGTTACGCAAAGGCGCTCCCCGCCGAGTGGCTCGATCGGGAGCGGGAGTTGCTGCGTGGGGTGGCCAGTGAATCGGACATCATAATCTTGAGCGCGCTCGTGCCTGGAGAGGTTGCTCCCGTTCTGATCACGCGTGACATGGTGAAGTCCATGCGACCTGGCTCGGTCGTCGTGGACGTGTCGGTGGACCAGGGTGGGAACTGCGAAGCGACCCAGGCTGGCCGCGAGGTATTGGCGAACGACGTCCTCGTGTGCGGCACGGCTAACATTCCCGGCTCAATGGCCGTAGACGCGAGCTACCTGTACGCGGGGAACGTCCTAAACTACGTGGAGAACCTCTTCAAAAAGGGGCCAGGCATCCTCGACCTTGAAGATGAGATCGTCCGACATTCGCTTGTGACACATGGTGGCCGCATTCTCCATGCCGGGACTCTCAAGGCCATGGGAGAGGTGCATGATAAGGGAAAACCATGACAGAGATTCTGGTCCTTATCCTGGTCTTCGTGCTGGCCTTCATCGCAGGTCGCGTTTTGATCTCCAGGGTTCCGCAAATGCTCCACACGCCACTGATGTCGATGACAAACGCCCTTTCGGCGGTCACCGTACTGGGCGCGCTCGTCCTGTTCAGCGTGGAGACCACGTTGACTGAAGCTGGCCTCGGGGCCATCGCACTGGTGATGGTCGCATTCAACCTGGTTGGCGGATTCGCGATCACGGACAGGATGCTGAGGCTTTTCCACAAGGGAGACTCCGCTCAGCGGTCGTCCGAGGTCCGAACGACCGGTCCATGAAGAGTGCGAACAGATCGCGATAACATGGCACGTAGGCGCAACCTCGAATTGGAGCTGAGTTGGTGATTCAATGGAGCGCTTGCCACACGCACTGACCGATCTCGGCATCGTCTTGCTCTTGCTTGCTGGGGTCTTCGCCTTTCGCGCTCCACGGAGAGCGCGCGTTGGGAACGGGGCTGCGGCGTTTGCCATTCTTGGCTCCATCATCCTGGTGCTGACAAGGAATCCCATCTGCAGACCGGGAACCGTCGCGGCAGCGGCGATTGTCGGATCGCTTGCTGGGTGGCTGAGCGCGTCCAGAGCAAAGATGACTGGCATCCCGTCAATCGTTGCATTCCAGCACGGCGCGGGCGGGATCGCGGCTTTTCTCGTTTCCAGCGTGGAACTGTTACGGGGAGTTACCGGTGTGGCGAGAGCTGCGGGGATTCTGGGACTTGTCGTCGGGGCGGGCACGTTCAGCGCGAGCTTCATTGCCAGCGCCAAACTGGCGGGCCGCCTCAAGGGTGCGCCCACATCGCTCAAGCACCACGGCGTTCTTGTCGGAGTCTGCTGCGCCGCGATCGCCGCACTCGCGGCGATCGTCGCCGCGACTTCCGCGAGCGCACCGGTTTTGACGCTTCTTGTTGCCACGTCCGCAACACTTGGAGTTGTCATCTCAATTCGTGTGGGCGGAGCTGACATGCCGGTCTTGATCTCCTTTCTCAATGCTACGGCTGGGCTGGCCGCTGCTTTTTGTGGTATCACGGTTGGGAGCAGGCTTCTGGTAGCATGCGGTGCAACGGTGGCCGCGTCAGGATCGGTCCTTACTCAAATCATGTGCCGGGGAATGAACCGCGGTCTTCTGTCACTCGTGGTTCAGCGAACAGGGGTTTGCGGCGCCGCCGCCGAGGAGTCGCGGACAGCAGCCGCGGCAGCCGTGTTGAGTGCGGCGCGTGCTTTCGACGCGCCCGTGGGCGAGCAACATGCCCAGGCGAAACGGTTGACGTCGACGGAGGCTGTTGCCGGAGCCGCGGACGTCGGAGAAGCTCCGGATACAGCACCACACGAGGGTACCGTCGGAGATGGGGTTGCACGAGATGGATTTGAGGAATCGGTAGCTGTGGCGCGGGACGCGATGCGCGTCATCGTAGTGCCTGGGTATGGCATGGCACTTGCCGATGCCCAGAGCGAGGTGGTGGAGCTTGCAGACAAGCTCTCGGCTTTCGGAAAGGACGTCAAGTTCGCCATGCATCCCGTGGCCGGTCGGATGCCAGGCCACATGCACGTCCTCCTCGCGGAAGCGGAGGCGGATTACGAAAAGATGATCCCACTCGAAACGATAAACCCGCGGTTCAGCGACGCTGACCTTGTCGTGATCGTGGGAGCTTGCGATGTTGTTAACCCGGCGGCGACGACTCGATCCGGGACGCCGATCTCCGGCATGCCGATCTTGAAGGCGCACGAGGCCAAGCGTGTCATTGTCTGCAATCTGGACCGAAAGCCGGGCTACTCGGGAGTGGAAAACCCACTTTACGACATGCCCGGGACCATCCTGCTTCTCGGCGATGCCAAGGAGAGCCTCCGGCGCGTCATCGACGGGCTTGGCTAATCCGAGAGGACTTCCCTCATTCGGGCGAGGCATTTCTCCGCGACAAACTGCTGCTCATACCAGTGGCGGAGCGGGCTACCCATATCGCCTTCCAGCCATCGCCTGAAAACCGTGGCGATCTGCTCTGGCGACTGCCTGTCCACAATTCCAGGGTAGTCCGGCGGCAACAAATTGGACAAGCTACGCCAATTAGTCACCACCACTGGCAAGCCGTAAGCCATCGCCTCAATGAGCACGAGCGGCACGCCTTCGGCTGGATAATAAGTGGGCAGACAGAAACCATCGGCGGCCAGAAATCGCCGGCGCTTGTCCTCGCCACCGATGAACCCATGGTACTGGACCCACGATGTTGAGGACTGGGCTGAAGCTGGTGACTTGCCCGCTGGCGGATCGGATTCGCGTCGCAGGTCCGGTTGTTGAATTCGCCGGTCGAATTCGGCCCGCTCCTTCGCGCACCAGAATACGCCTGCTACATCGAGCTGAACGCGCAAGGGCGAAATCTCACCGGCAAGCTTTCGGTTGAGCAGTGCGACGGCGTCGATAGCATCGAAGAGGCCTTTGCTGCGTGTGCCAAGCCCCATGAACAGCACTCGGAGCACGGCTGGATCGGTTTCATTTCGATCCAAGGGACTGGACGCGGGACTACCTTCAGTGGCCAATTGGCGGAGCATGGCTTGTCTGTGCCGCCGTTTGGGTAGGACCTGCTGGTCGAACTCCGGGCATGGGTCAGGGATGAAGTTTGGAATCACTTCGATCCTCCGCGAACAGAGCGTCTCGGCATCAGTGCGGCCGTACTCTGAGAGAACGATGCTGAGATCGGGGCCGCCCAGGATTCGGCGCGTCAACCATCGTTCAATCGCGCCGGCCTCTGTCCGCAGCCACTCCGCCAGTCCCGCCGCCTGCCAGTAGTAA
>JAXDCU010000486.1:0-3378 GCA_034677645.1 Verrucomicrobiia bacterium | reverse complement strand
GAGGAGTTAGGACAGGAAATGGCCACGGTGTTTGAAACCTGTGACACGGTGACCCGGCGCGGGTTCTAGGTTTGCGGTTTTGTCGCTTTTTGTGTGTGACGAGGCCGAGTCCAAGTCCGCGTTGTTCCAACTCAAATGACGTACTTATGATACGAAAATTCGTGATTGTTCTCGGCGTTTTTGCGGTTCTGCTGATTCTGGTCCTGATCGTGCCGATCTTCTTCCTTAACTCGATAGTCAAGGGGGGCGTCGAGGCTGTGGGGCCCAAGATAGCCAAGGTGGACGTGAAGCTCGAGAGCGTGAACGTGTCGATCTTCTCGGGCACGGGCAGGATTCAGGGACTCTTCGTGGGAAATCCCGCCGGGTACAAGACCCCATCGGCCATCAAGGCCGGCTCGGTGAACCTGGATATCGAGCCGAGGTCGGTATTCAAGGACAAGCTCGTGGTGAAGTCCGTTCAGGTGAACGCGCCTGAGATCACGTTCGAGGGGGGCCTGGGCGGAAACAACCTCAAACAAATACTCGACAACGTGCAAGCCGCGGCTGGATCGTCCACGCTGGCCAGCAAGGACTCCTCTGGAGGCAAACGAATTCAGGTTGATGATTTCCAGATCACCGGCGGCAAGGTGAACCTGAGCACAGGCATTCTGGGCGGGCAGGCAATTGCTTTGCCGCTACCTGACATTCATCTCACGGACCTGGGCAAGGACTCGGACGGCATCACGAGCGCTGAGCTCGGAGCGAGAGTGATGAACGAAGTGATAAGCAAAGTGGCGCCTTTGGTTGGCGATGCGCTTGGCAAGGTTGGTCAGCAGGCGCTGGGCACCGCCACTGACGTCGGCAAAGGAGCCGTGGGCGAAGCGGGCAAAGCCGTCAAGACAATCGGCGACCTGTTCAAGAAGGGCAAGTAGGCCGAGTTTCCCCCAAATCCTCGCCTAGTCTCACCACGAAGGACACGAAGCACACGAAGGAGATCCTCGAGGCTAGCCCTGGCGTTTCCGCTATTCTCTGTAGAACCGGATCGGGTCCGCTCATCGTTGTTCCTTCGTGTTCTCAGTGTCTTTGTGGTCAGTGCAGCCACCCGCCGGCATCTTACGCGATGATCAGGGTAGCCGCTAGAACCGCACGAGGGGTTGGCCCGTCAGTTTCAGCGCCGCGAAGTTGAAGAAGAAAAAGCCAAAGAAGAGCATGTTCGCCACTAGGACGAAGACTGACCACCAACGCGCGCGAGCGGGTCTGGGCAGTTTCAGGTTCAAGTAGATCAGGACAAGTGGGTAGATGATGGAGGCGAGATTCGCCATGTTCGCCGAAATCTGGATCAACTCGGTGGGCAGTGCCAAGTGCATGATCGCCGCGATCAGGAGAATGAAGATAATGGCCAGGATGTAGTAGAACTTGCGAGGATCACCGGAAATCCACGCCCGCAATCTCGGACAAACCGCGATGGCCGTGTCCGTCGAATTCCGAATCAGCATCTCCAATATTGTGGTTTGGGTCTTGAACAGGACCAATGCGCCGATAAAGAGCATGAATGGAAACAACCACGCTGCTTGTTTGCCCAGCTCAGCCGCGGTGTAAACCGGCATGTTGGCGGCGGTGGGCATGTCGGCGCCGGGCATCCTGGCAAGCGCAACGACCAGCGTGCTGGGGACGAACATGCCGATCATCGCTCCGGCAAAAAACACGACCCATTGATCGATCAGCAAGTATCGGAACCATTGCCGCCAGGTCTTCGCGTTGGTTGGAGTCTCCCGGAAAGTCACGCCAGACGGCAACACATCCCGTTTCTCGCCTCCGATCAGGCCGGAAAAGAAACCGACCTTATGTCCCATGGCATAGCCGTGGTCGCGGTAGTAGTTTATCAACATGAAATTCATTCCCGCGCCGAAGCCGGTGTAGCCAATGATCGATCCTAGGCTAGTTGCGTCGATGCCCTCGGGCGGCGCGCCGGGCACAACAATGCTCTCCACCATTGCACCCCACAGACTCGAAGGCACGAAAACGATCGCGAGGAGCACCAGCGTGCCCAGGATGAAGAAGACCAGGAAAGCATCAAGGACTTCGAGGGTCCGCGAAATCTTCTTGCCGAAGAGAAAGACACCCAAAGACAGAAACATCAAGCCCACCGCGATAAGCCGCACGATCTCAAGTTCCACGGCGTTGCCGGTGTTGAAAGTGCGCCCGGTGAACAACGCGAAAATGCTCTGGCCCGCGCCGGAGGCCCAGCCGCCCCAAATCCAGCCTATGTAGATTATGAGCAGTGTTGCAGGCGCCCAGAACTTAAGTCCTGGCGGCGCGCGCGTGAAGCCCACGACCGGCACTTCGCCAGTGGCTAGTGTGTAGCGTGCGTTTTCTATGTTGTAGAGTGTTTGGAGAATGGCGGACATCGCGATGAGCCAGCCGAGTCCGATGAATCCGTACTTGCCGAACGCGAGTGGTCCCAGGAGCCACTCGCCGCTGCCGATTGACACGCCGAGCGCGATCATGCTTGGGCCCAGCACGCGCGTGACGAGTTCCTTGGGGCCGATCTTGTGGACGTTGAAGACCTGTTCGGGCGTTGGGAGATCGTCCAGCGGGAGGGGCGCGCGGCTCGCGCCGATTTGAACGCAAGAGGGGTCAGTTCTCACTATTGACACAATGGGTCTCCTCGGCCCGGCTTGACCGACGATTGCGCAAGCGCTCGCGTGCATCGCGGGTGATGTGGGGGTGGGTGTCCTTGCTGGAGCGAGGAGTCACGCGGCACCTCTTTGAGTTTCTGAACAGCATGTATGGGGCGCACCTGTTAACCGGAGCCTATCTTGAAGGCGATTCTCGTCCATGGCAAGAAAGACAGCGGCGGGTTCCCCGATTCTGAATTCTGAATTGCCGGCGATTTTGGACTTGCTCTTTGGACACGAATTGTGCGAGAGAAGTTCACATGAACGATTCCGAAGCCGCAACGATGGCATTCATCATCGGGTTCGCGGTCATAATGCTTGTCATTAGCCTTGCGATAGCCGTCGCCATATGTCTGATGCTCACGTCATGCTACAAACGGATTCCGGCCGAACACCGGAAGATGGAGCCGGGCATGGTGTGGTTGCTTCTCATCCCGTGCTTCTCACTTGTCTGGAATTTCTTCGTGTTCCCCCGGCTGTCGGAGTCGTATCTTTCCTACTTCACGTCGAAGGGGCGCACGGATGTTGGCGATTGCGGTCGCGGCATAGGATTGGCCTACGCGATTTGCTCGGCGTGTTCGATAATTCCGTACCTTGGGATAATCGGGGGGCTGGCGGGGCTGGTTTTGCTGATCATCTACCTGATCAAGGCTTACGAGCTGAAAGGCCAGATTGTCTGACAGTGACGGGGCGGTCCCGACGGAGCTCGGCTCTTGCCGCG
>JAXDCU010000485.1:0-9532 GCA_034677645.1 Verrucomicrobiia bacterium | reverse complement strand
TTTCGTCTCGCGCAGAGACCGTCGAGACCGCGGAGGAAACAGGGGTGCACGATGGCGGTGTGGGCAGGCCGGACGATTTGGCGCCTGACCAGACAGCATGCCCCGCGGACGCTCGCCCACCTACTGTCTGAATTCAAGGTCCGATACGGCGCGATTGGCTCATGGCGCCCAGATGCGCCGGATGTAGCGCCAGCGCCCTGGCAAGGGCGGTGGTTGACTCCGAGTTCTGCCGTAATCCGAGGCGTCCCAGTGCCACCAGGTAATGTGCTTGTGCTTGTCGCACGCGCTCTGACTGGAGTTCACCAAACTTAGCGAAATAATCGGCTTGATCGACGGTTTTAAGCGAGGTTTCACCGTGTTGGATGAGACCCTCGAACAGAGGCTGAGCTTCATCGGGTTTGTCGAGCTTGACCAAAGCCAGCGCCTGGTAGAACTGAGCCTCGGAAGGGCTCCGTTCACGAGGCATAAGAGCGCGCTGGAAAGAATCGCGGGCGCTTTCTGAGTCCTTCATGGCTTCCTGGGCCATCCCGACAAAGTACCACGCTTCGGGGGCCTTACGGTCTCGTTTGGGTCGACCGACTTCGAGGTTCGCCGGATATTCGAGGGCGGCCGCGTAGTCCTTGAACGCGGCGTCAAATTGGCGGTTGAGAAACCGCGCGTGGCCTCGCGCGAGCATGGCATCGGCGTAAATGGCATGTACTCCGCTGCTACCTTCCCAGTTGTGGAAGCGGTGTGTGGTAAGGAGTTCGATTGCGCGGTCGTGTTGACCATTGGCGAGCAGGAGAACGATTTCCCTGGCGATGGCGTCATCGCGCTTGGCCACAACGTTGTGATGGTTGGTGAGGCTGGCCAGTCGTCGGCCGACAGGAGCGCCCATTGCTTCCAGTTGCAGGTCGAGTTCATAGAAGTGGCGCGGATCGTTTGGTTTCAGGACAATGGCGCGTTCGATGCTCTCGGCGGCTCGGGCGATGTCGTTCCGTGTCTGGGCATAGGCGAGGCCGAGATTGCGATGGACAATCGGAAAATCCTCCGCAAAACGACGCGAGTTTTCCCAAAAGCCAATTGCTCGGTCAGGCTGGTGGTCGAACATTAGGTTGCCGAGGTAGTAATAGGCCCGCGCGTCGTCAGGATTCCACTCGATGGCTTTGCGAAGGATGTGTTCCTCTTCGAAACGGTAGGGGAAACAGAAGTCAGGCGCCATCCGAGCCGCCTGCTTGTAGTGACTGATGGACTGAATCTGACCTGACATCTCGGCGCAATAACCGATATGATAATAGACGAGTGGATTCATCCGATCGGACGTCTCATGGCCTTCGATGTGCCGCAGCAGCACTTGCCGTGCTTCCGTCCACAGCCCGGCATTCTCATAATCGACGGCGAGCTCGATGTAAGATTGGGGCTCGTCGCGCATCAGACGTTTTGAATGCGCGAGCGTCTGAGAAGCCGTCGGCAGGCCATTCTGGCTCTGGGCCAAGAACAACTCGTTGAAAGCCCCAAAATCGAGCGGATCGAGCGCCAACGTCCCTCGTGCCTGTTCCTCGGCCTCCGCCAATTGGCCCAGATGCCGCAGAAGCGCGGCCTTCAGGTTGCGCGCTTTGACATTCCAGGCTCCAGCCGCAAGAGCGCGATTCACGAGCTCGAATGCCAGAACATAGTTGCCACGCCCGCATTCGATTTCGGCCAGCGCTTGATTCGCGGCGGCCTGCCATGCGACGTCCCAGGCAGCGGCGTGAAAAGCATCCACGGCGGCATCCAGTTTGCCGCGCGCGCGCAGCACAACGCCGAGATAGTAGAATGCCTCGGTATTGTTTGGACGAATGTAGTTCTCGGTCGCGCGGTCAATCGCGGCCCGCAAGTGTTGTTCCGCCTCCGTCCATCGCCATTCCTTGGCCAGAAGAACACCCAATGCCGTGTTTGCCCGCGAATCACCGGGATCACGCAATAGCGCTTCCTTGTAGTACGACGCGTCCTCGAACGACGGACTGTGCAACTGCTCAATCCGCAGGCCGGTAAGGTACAGCTCCTCGTTGGTGGGTATTTCTTTGGGCGGGCGTGGGCGCTTAACCGGCTCTGGCATGGACGAGTTGCGTCGGGGAACCAGCCTATACGACACGAGCTCGCGTCCATCGGCGCTTGCTAGGGAGAGGACCAGATCGCTCACCTTTACGTTGGCGGGCAAAGTCACTTCCGTCGCGAAAGGCTGGCGCGGGCTGATGGTGACACTCCGTTCGAACACGTTTGACGCGCCGATTCGCAGGACCACACGGGCGTCGCGGAATTCAGTCGTGGCATTGAATGCGATCCGGGCGGTGTTGTTGCTAATGGCCAGATTCACCGCGGCGTCGCGTGTTGCGTTGAGGGCGCCGCCCATTTGGGTGATCGGGTACCAGTAATGCCGCCAGGTTTTCGTTTCCGCCGGCTGCAGCCAACTGTAGTCAGGCTGATTATCGGACCAAGCGCCAGCCATCAGTTCGAGATACGGGCCGTCTTCGTCCGTGAGCACTTTGGTCCACATCTCGCCTTCAGGGCCGTTGCCCCACTCGAAGAACTTTTTGCCAGGCGCCTGATGATGGCTGGCGTAGTGCAAAACGCCAGCCTGGCGACCGTGATCATAACCTCCAAAGAAATCCATGCGCGAATCCCACGCAAAGAACGAGACTGGCGAGGGGTGGTTTTTCCACCAGCTCAAGTCCACGCCGCGATAATCAGTGCCGGCATACGTTTCCGCGCCGACTGGCCAGTGCGCGAACTCAGGTTTGGCGTGCTGAACGGCAAACTCGACGTCGGGTGGGAAGATCACCTGGTACTGCTCATTGGCGTGCACGCCGGGATTGATCCAGAAGAGAATCGGCCAAGCGAATGGAGTCCGGTTGAACACGCGAGCGGTCATTTCGATGTAAGATCGTTCCGGATAAAGCGTCACGCCAACTTCCCATTTCAGGCGGTGGCGCCATTCGGTCTCGCCCACCCAGACGGTCTTGCTGCCATCGGTTCTCTCCTCGATCGTGTAATCCACCGGCATGAAACTCGTGGCTCGGTGATGATGCGGGATATTCCATTCGACTCCGCCAGATATCCATGCGCCCAGCATCCCTATGAGCGCGGGCTTGATCACATGCTGGCGATAGAAGAAGTCGTAGTCGTTTGACTTGTCGACGGCTGAGAAGATACGTCCACCCAGCTCCGGCAACACGCTCAGCTTGAGATAATCGTTCTCGATGTAGACTGTCTTGTATGTCTTGTCCTGGCGTTCATCCGTCAACCTGTCCATCACCGCATAGGGATAAAACGTAGCGCGCGCGCCCTGGTAAGTGCGTCCGCTGTAGAAACGCGGGTTGGGGTCTGGTGGGGCAACGCCGTATGTTGGAATCACCTCGTTGGTCTCCCACAACTTCACGTCGCCAGCAGGAGTGTACACGCATCCAACCGCGCAAAATGCTGTCCACGCTAGTAGTCGGGCGGTGAGACGCGGAAGTTGGCGAGTCAATCCGATCGGACGTGAGGAAGGCATGTCGCGTATCACGGTTCGATCCTCGCTCAGCGCGGCGTCCAAGGCGAGCGGTTTCCGGGCGCGCCGCGATCAGTCGTGCTCCAAACACATTGATGCCGGACGAAGAGTGAGCTGGGCGGTCTGATTTGGGTCTGAATTGAGGGTTTGGCTGCCCGTCGGATCAACCTCATGATTCGCCATAACTTTCAAAACCAACACATGACGAAGGCAACTCAGAATGTGGTTGGGAGGGAGGGCCAACTGCAATCTTGGGAAACCATGGCGACAAGCGATTCGTCGCGCATCGGGGTCATGAACCAGCGTCGCGCCCTGTCACGCGCCACAAGACCGGTGGCGGTGCTCTCGCCCATGGGCGCGGGGAAGAGACGTTATGGGCATCGTGCGTTCACGCTCATCGAGCTGCTGGTGGTGATAGCTATCATAGCGATTCTTGCTGGCATGCTGTTGCCGGCGTTGAGCAAGGCGAAGGCCAAGGCGCAGGGGATCATGTGCATGAACAATACCAAAAAGCTCATGATCGCTTGGCACAGCTATGTAGGTGACAACAACGACAAGTTCCCAGGCGCCTTACAAGGCGGAGTGGATCGATCAACCGGCGTGCTACCATAACGGAGCGGCTGGACTCGCGTTTGCGGACGGGCACTCGGAAATCCGGAAATGGGTCGGTCCCGGTATGAAGGACCCGCGCAACACGAAAGTGAAGTACTCGGATATCGGCCACATCGCAACGACAGCCGCGGGCCCGGACCTTATGTGGATGCGTTTTAGGACACCGCGGAAGACCGCGGCCTACTAGAATCCTCGAGACCCCGAATATGTGGTCATCGAGTCATGTTTAGGGCGCTGCTCTCTCTCCAAGTTTGTCTATTCGATCGGGCGGAGCAGACTTGGATGCAATCCCTTGCCCCTGTTGTTCCCCAGATTCCGCGAGATGAGGTTATAGTCCACCAGCGACTCAGGCGTGAACAGGAATTGTGTCTCAGTGCCACGCAGGTCATTGAAGGCTATAGAGTTGTCGAAGACCACCGGGATTAGCGCTGCACCGTCTCGGCTGTCGGTCAACTCAACAGCGTTGACATCGACGACGTCCGGAGTGTCGCTGGCAAGACTGACCTTGTTGTTGAGGACGTAGTTGTTCTTGATCGCTTCAGCTCCAAGCCTGCCCCAACGGAAATCGGCGTAGAGGACAATGCCACTGCCATCGTACCCGCCGCCGTCAGTCGCGGAAACATGCAGAGTCCCTGTCACCTTGTTGTAAGCGACTATGTTCTGTTCAACAACCCCGCCCGTGTAGTCGCCGATGAAAATGCCGATCCCACCGCCATTGCGCGTGCGCAAGTCGGTGATGACGTTGTGGGTGATCTCCCATCCGCTGCCACTCCAGTTGGAAACTGCCTGGATGGAGTTGAGAAACGTGCAGTGGTCGACCGTGACGCCGGCGACCGCCGCCCCGTTCATAATTGCCAAGTCGACTTTGAACTGCAGTTGACTGATCACTGTTCCGTCACTGTCCGCAAGCAGCCTGAAACCCATGATCAAACCAGAGCTATGTGCCGGGCCGGTTGTGATTGTCGCCTTGCCCACGCCTCGAATTACCAAGGATTTGGTGACCAAGGCGCCTGCGTGGTTTCCCTTAGCCACAACAATCGTGTCGCCCGCGGCCACGTCCGGTGAGTCGATGGCATCTTGGATTGTCAGGAAGTCGGCCGGGACCGACCATGTCGATGCCCACAGACACGTCGTCGAGGCTAGAGCTAATGTTACTACAAACGCACTGGCTTTCATTCTCATTTGGATACTCCTTTTGTTATCGGGGCGACGCGCCCCGACAGTGATTCAGGTACGAGCGCACCCGAAGAGGGGGATTTATGGTAGAAAGTCCATCCTCGCCTGCGCGAAACCGACTTGGACCAAGGGTCTTCACGGCACGGCCGAATGTGTAGAATGTGTAGTAGTACACTACCAAATCGCTATTGAGAGTCAAGCAAAGAAAGGCCGTAACGTAACCGCTGGGTCTCGGTGGGGCGCGACCCCGCGCCTGCGGGGCCGCGCCGCTCGGCAGCCCCCCCCGATGACGGCTGCTGTCCGCGAGAAGATGAGATGTGCCGGCGCTCGGGGCGGAGGACCGAACCGTGGACCGCCAAAAATCGGAAGATGAGCTTGACGTCTGAACGCTATTGACGCCAGCATACGTGTTCATGTGTGCGAGTTCGGTCAAAGTGAAAAACAGTCCGATGACAAGACAAGCGACAACTCATTGTGTTCCTGAAATGAAGCATAACGCCAAAACAGCCAAGAATCCGATTAGCCGATGTCTGTTTTTGTTACTCCTACTGTTGGGACTGAGCACGAGCTTTAGCGCGCGCGCGCAATCCTACGAGCTCACTCCTGTCTGGAGTCTGGCCCCTCTGTATTTCACGTGGCTGGACGTCGAACACTACACGCGCGGCTTGGCGTACAATCCTGTAACTGGTCATGTGCTCGTGCCAAGCCGCAAGGGCGCAGCGGCTGTGCACATTCTGGATGGCGACACCGGCGAGGAACTGGACCCACTGCCGTTCGACGGGGCAATTGTCACCGGCGGCAATTTTGCGGTCAACATGATCGGGATCACGGACGACGGTGTGATCTATGTGGGCAACTTGACCACGGACGCCACGGGTGGGAACGGCCCGTTCAAGCTGTACCGCTGGGCGGACGAGACGGCTCAGCCGGTTCTGGTCTATCAAGGCGACCCGTCCGACGCTGACGCTGTCGCCAACAATCGTCGTTTTGGCGATTCCCTTACGTTGCGCGGAACGGGGACGATCACTGAAATCTTGCTCGGCACGCTGGACAAGAACGTTGCTTTGCTGACCACTACTGACGGGGTGAATTTCACCGCCTCGAAGATTGTGACCGATGGTGCGGCGGGCGACACACGCTGGGGATTAGCGTGGGGGGCTGGCGACACTTTCTGGGCCAAGCAGGCCAGCGGGAATCTCAAGCAGTTCACACTGAATCGAGGCGCTGGGACGGCTTCGGTGACGAAGGCGGTTTCTGGGATCGTGGGTGCGCCTCTTGGCCTGGACGTAAGCCGCAATTTGCTTGGCGTCGTTGAAGCCGGAACGACCGCCGCGGCGAATCACAAGTTTCGTCTCTACGATCTCTCCGATCCCGCCGCGCCTCAGCAGCAGGATACTACGAAGGATTTCCCGGGCGGATACGCCAATGGCAACGCCACCGGCGCCGTCTCTTGCCGTGACGGCAAAGTGTTCGCCCTCGAATCGAACAATGGCATTCTGGCATTCACATTGAAAGAGGTCTACTTGCCGCCGACAATCGTTACCCAGCCGGCGGGCGCCACCGTATGGGAAGGCGCCGAAACCTACACGCTCACCGTTGGCGTGAGCGGCACAAAGCCGCTGGAGTATCAGTGGCGGTTCGACGGCGAGGATATTGAGGGAGCGACGGAGTCGACGCACACGATTTCGAACGTCTCGGCTGCGAGCCAGGGCGCCTATAGCGTGGAAGTCAGCAACGCCGGCGGCACGGCGACCAGCGGGGACGCCATTCTAACAGTCATGCCCTCCAATGCCTCTCCGCAGGTGGAGAACATCTGGAACGTTCTGCCCGGGACGCGACCGTATCTCACCACGGGCTACAAGGAGTACGGCGTCGCGATCAATCCGTTGACCACCAACGTGATCGTGCTAACTCGTCTCAACCCGACCAACATGATCGCCGTGCTGGACATGCAGACGGGCGAACACAAGCACTACATCGATTACACTGGGCTGGCCCTGGCTGGCGGAATGAACAAGGTGGATGTAGCCGATGACGGTGTGATCTATATCTGCAACCTTACCACTGACACCGGCGCAACACCGTTCACTATCTATGGCATTGGCGATGACAGTCCATACACCTGGGACAAATGGACAGCTTTCAGTGGCGACCCTGGGAACGGCTATACAGCCAGCACCGTTGGGTGGGGCGCCAACCTCGACGTGCGCGGTGGCGGCTTGGACACCGAGATTCTGGTCGGGGCCGGCAAATGGAGTCCGACGACGCTTGATGTGAAAACAGTTGCCATCCTCAAGCCGAATGAGAACTACGAGTTTATTCCGACGACTATCACGGTGCCCGATGCGCCGGCGAATTGCTTCCGGTTCGGCCTGGCCTGGGGTCCCGGTGAAAACACGTTCTGGGTGAAAGCCGTGGGAAACTTGTACCTCGTCGAATTCGACCTGGAGACCGGACTTGGCGTCCTGAAAGCGACCTATCCAACCACAGGCGCCCGCAGTGTTCCCGCGTCGGTCACCGGCGTCAAGTACGACGGCGACTTCGGGCTCCTGGCCGGCCTGAGGAACGGCAGTCCGCCAACCCCGGTAAGCGTGCCGGTATATGACGTAAGGGACACCGAGACCGGCCCGCTGTGGGTGGATAACGAGCTGTTCACCACCTACAACGCGGACATCGAATACCAGGGCAACGTTGACTTTGGCGCGGGCTATCTGGTGGCGCTCGGCGTCAACAACGGGCTCAAGGCATTCAAGGTCAACACCGACGCCCAGGTCAGCCTGCCGGTAATCGTGACTCATCCGGCTAGCGCAACCGCTTACGTCAGTTCAAGCCCGACACTTCAAGTGGTCGCTGACAGCGCCACGCCGATGACATATCAATGGTATTTCGGCACCCAGGCAATCGATGGCCAGACATCCCCCACGCTCACGCTCGCCAACGTCAAGGCCGACCAAGCGGGTGATTACATGGTCCGCGTGACCAACGCCGGTGGTTATCGGGATAGCTGGCCCGCGACACTGACCTTGTTGCCGCTCCATCAGACGGCGCAGATGGCCAGCATCTGGTCGCTCACGCCCGGAAGCCGACCCTACCTGACAACCGCCTACCAACAGTACGGCATGTCCTTTAACCCGGTGACTTCCAATCTGCTGATCGCGCATTACGACAACGTCAGCTTTACGCCGACGATCGCGGTTCTCGATGCGCTCACAGGCGCGGAAAAGCACTTGCTAGATGTAAGCTATGTTTACGGCGGAAACCGGTATCTGCACAAAATCGGCGTGGCCGATGATGGCGTGGTTTACGCGGCGAACCGGACGACTGCCGCCGAGACCGTCCCATTCACCGTTTATAGCTGGGCCGACGACAAACCAACCACTCCCTCCAGTGTGGCCTTCTATGGCGATCCGTTCCCGGTCATGAATCCGAACAAACTCTGTGGCTGGACCATGGAAGTGCGTGGCGCCGGTGTGAACACGGAAATCCTATTGAGCACGGACGCGACCAACGTGGTGTCGATCCTGACCACGACCGATGGGGCCAACTTCACTCCCAATGAAGTGGTTGTCGCGGGCGCGCCGCCCAACTTCGCACGGCTCGGCATTGCATGGGGCACGGGCAGTACGTTCTGGGTGAAGATGTGGCAGGGTCAGCTCTATCTGGTGGAATACGACCTGGCAGCGGGCACAGGCGCGATCGTGCGGACTTACAACACGGACTTCGTGCCTGCGACCGTGACCTCCCTGGCCTACAATGACAGTCTGAAGTTCTTGGCTGGGGTGGCCCGAGACGACCAGAAGAACGTCCAAATATACAGCGTGGCGAACCTTGACTCCGGCCCGAAGCTGCTCGATCAGGAGTTGTTCCCCACTTACAATCCAAGCATAGAGGCTAATGGCGCTCTTGATTTCGGCGGCAACAACTATCTGTTTGCGCTGAACGAAAACAATGGCGTCATGGCGTTTCTGATCGACACATCGTATGTCCCGCCTGGCGAATCGTTCGCCATTCTCAGTGTGAAGGAAGCCGCGGGTACATTTACGATCGAATGGGAAGCGAGCGCCGGCTCGACCTACCAGGTACAATCCGCCAACGAGTTGGGCGGTGGGTGGCAGGACCTTGGCAGTCCAATCGTAGCTGCTGGCGCCACGGCTTCCTATGCTGATGTGGCCCCCGCTGGCCCGAAGCGGTTCTATCGAATCCAAGCCAAGTAGGGATCGGACTACCAGTCAACCT
>JAXDCU010000484.1:0-9560 GCA_034677645.1 Verrucomicrobiia bacterium | reverse complement strand
GCCCCCTGGGTCGAGGCCGGGCCGCACGCCCATCGGCCGGGCTTTGAGGACAAACCGAACGCGGCTGAGACGCCGCTGCTTCTCTAGCGCAGCTTTGTGTAGGGCTCCTCTTCCCAATTATTGGCCGGCCAGATGAAGTTGTCCACGCTGCCGTCGTAGCGGAGTGCAAGGTCTTTGATGTTTGTCTTGCGGGCGAAGCTCCGCTCCGGATCGAACTCCTTCTTAAGCCAGCCGCTGTAGAGATGACGGTGCCAAGGACAGGCGGCCACGATGTAGCGCGGGCCCCACCGTTCGAGTTGTTCCTTGAGCCAGCTCTTGCCCTCGGTTGTTGTTTGGAACCAGACGCCCAGGTGATAGGCATAGCTGGTTGTGAAGTCGCCGAAGTACTCCCAGCCAAGATCGATTGGAATCCGGCCCTGGGTACGGTCGGAGAGGCAGATAAACGAGTTAGTGTTAGGAAGATAACCTTTCTCCAAGTAGGCTTGCCTGGCGCCGCCGTAGCCGTGCGTCTTATTCGTCGGGTTAACGAGGTAGAGCGGGGGCCGGTCTTGGTTGTCGTCTCGGTACATCTGAATGCCCATGCCAATCTGTCGAAGGTTATTGGTGCAATGCATGCGGCGGCTCGATTCCTTGGCCCGGTGGAGCGTGGGCACCAGCAAGCTCGCGAGTATGGCGATGATCGCGATGACCACCAACAGTTCGATGAGAGTAAACGCCTGAACCTGATCGTCCCTCTCGTGCGCGCGCCTCGCGATCATGGACGCAGCAGCGACGCGCTCCGCCACGTCCTCATTGTCTTCGATGTAGTCAGGGGCGGAGTAGAATCCGCCCCCACCCTCTCCACGGATCGGGAAGAACTCAGCAGAATTGCCTTTGCACTCACCAATGAGCATGAGGCACGCGTCCTGGCGAACGAGGTCGACTACTTCGCTAATCTGTAGAAGCTCGGCGCGGCGCCGACGTTTTCTTTCACAACGTTCTGATTGTCTTCGATCACGGGCTCGGTCATCACGGGAGCCCAGGCGCCGGTGTCGTTCAAATCGGAGTTCTGCTGCAGAGTCCAGCCCTGCAGTCTCGTCGACCAGTAGATTTCCACTTGCTCGAACCCGCGCCGCACGCCGAGAACCGGCTCCGGCGGCTTGCAGTCCTCGAGTAGGTTGACGCCCGCGTTCGGTCCGCAAGGGCGGATCACGGCGTAGCGTACGCGGGTGATGGGGATTTTGGCCTTAACACCCTCGGCATTGGCCGTGACGAAGCGTGCGGCTGCCTGTGGGTCTTGGTTGACACCTTTGAATTTCACGTCCGTGATCTCCCAGTAGGCTTCGTTCCACTGGCCGGTTCCTTCGAGCTGCACGAAGAAGCTCGGAGGAGTCCACTTCAGGGTTAGGGTACCGCCGTCGTCCGTCTGGTAGACCTCGGGCCGAAACTGAGTGCCGACGAGGGCGGGGTCGTCGTAGTAAGTCACGCAAATTGCCAGGTGGGCGTTGGGCTGAGTGCTCGGGCCGAGGGCTTGGCCTGTAATGGCGAAGTTGAGGTACTTGTCTTCATGGGTCGCGTCGCCATCATCATGAGCGGCGCGGACGGCCATTCGCCTGTCGTTGACTGGGCCGGCTTCTTCGAGCACATATTCCTGATCGCCCTGATTGGAGCCCAGGTCGAGTCCGTTCCTGATGTCGTTGGCCAAGTCGAGTTCCACGTAACTGGCGTAGGCATCCGTGCAGATGTTCGGGTCCTCGATGCAGTCTGCAAGCGGGTCCTGACCAGCGAGCGGATGGTCGCCAACCCGCAGGACGGCGATCTCGAAACGCGACACCGCGACTTGACCGTTTTCGGAACAGAAGCGCGGGCCAGCGGTGAATGTGTCGGCATTCACGCCCTTGAGATTGACGCCTCTGATTACCCACGACCGCCGAATCCACTTGTCGCTCCCGGTCAGTATCTGTCTGCGGTCCGCCGGGTAGAAGTCGTAGGTGGGCAATGCATCCGTGGCGAAAGCTTCAGGGCCGAACCTGACGTTCAGGCCGGCGAAAGCCGGGTCATCGTAGAAGTCGAGGCAGACTTTCACCGTGCGCGGCTCATTGCAGGGTTGACCAAGGTAGTTATCGGTTATGCCGAAGTTCAGATATAGGCCATTTGGAACAACGGCCCGCCGCTTGTCGTCAGCGGGACCGACATCTTCCACGATCGTCGTGGTGTGATCGTGGCCGTCGAGGACCTCCACGTGGTTGGCCGTGCCGGCATCGATGTCGATGCCCGCCAGGTTGGTGTTAGGTTCCGGGTCGCAGCTTTCCGCCGGGAGGAAGTGGTTTATTTCATCGGGCTCGCCAAAGGCGCCCCCTTCTCCGAACGCGATCACCCGCACGATGAGCTGACTGACGTTCTCAAAGCGGATTGTGCCGTGGTTGACTCCGCCGTATTCGTTAGCCTCCGTTGAATCAGGCGGCAGTGTCCCAACATACCGGCCTCCGTCATCAGCGCGCTGGGGATTGTCGATCCTGAACAGCACCCAGTTCCATTTGCCGTTTTTGGCATCGACCGGTATTTGGCCCCCAACCGCCCATCGCAGTCTGGGGAAGGGCAGTGTTCCGGTGAGAAAGGTAAAGTCCTGCGGCTCTCCATCAGCATCCAGTAGCGCCGCGTCTCCGTACGCTTGCACAAGGATATCGATCGTCTCCACACTGGCCCAGTCCGTCCAAGCCCAGTCCGCGACATTCAGGTAATCGCTCACCGCTTTCTTCCCGATGTGCCCGCCAATATTGAAATTCTCAGTGCTTTGGTCGCCGCCAGTCAGGATTTGCAGAACCCCTTCCTGCCAGAAGGCTCCTTCCGGCGGAGTCAACGTGCCTTCAGTGACGACGTAATGAACGAGTTTGTTCGGATCGACCGTGGGCGGCCATGCTTCCGGGTCGAATGGCCCGGTCGCGGCAATGAGGGTTGCAGCGGCGATAAACGTGCAGGACAAGAAGAAGTAACTGGCATTCGTTTTCATGTCTTTTCCTCTTTGAGGATTGACCCAGATGAACCACACTCCCGCGCATATGGCAAGTCGAAACGCTCAGACCACCATGACCCCGAAGGAATCACTTAGGCCCAATAACCTGGTCAACGCCACGGGCGGCATGCTTTCCATACTCGTCTTTCTTATCGGACTCCACGCACTCTCTGACGGAGGAGTTCTTGCTCAAGCGACCGCGGCCAGTCCAGCCCGAATCAATCCCCCGCTCGGCCCTTACGTGAACTTGAAGCCGGCTGATTTTGCTGACACCTCGAGCTTCGGGCCCAGCGAAAGGGTGGTGACCACCGCATATTTCTACTGGTACGACGTCTACACATCCGCCCACATCATCAACAGCGACGGCAGCGACGCTTTGACCGATCATCCACCAACGCTGGCCGGTTTCTCGTACAAGTCCAAGTCGTGGCACAGGACTGAGTTATTGGACATGATCGAAGCCGGGATCGACGTGGTGCTGCCGGTCTATTGGGGAGAACCTTCGCAGCGCGTGCCTGGCCAGCCCGTCAGTGCCCAGCCGTGGAGTTTCTCCGGCTTGCCTCCGCTCGTCCAGGCGCGGGAAGAACTGCTGAGCCAGGGCAAGAAACCGCCGGCAATCGGGATGTTCTACGACACATCCACGCTCCAGCACAACGCAGCCGGCAGGCGCATCGACCTTACCACCGACTATGGACGCCAGTGGTTTTACGAAAGCATTCGAGACTTCTTCTCCATAATCCCACCAAAACACTGGGCGATGATCGACGGCCACCCTGTCGTCTTCCTTTACAGCGCCGCCTTCGCGGCCAAACACGACCAGACTTGCGTAGATTACCTGCGCACAGCTTTCGCACAGGACTTCGGCGGACGCACGCCCTACATCGTTCGCGAGATTTCCTGGCAAGTCCAGTCTGACACTGTCTATGCATGGGGCGGCGCCCTCGGCCTCAAAAACCCCGGAACGGCTTCGCTCGGCCCTGGCTACGACCACTCGGCAGTGCCGGGCCGCGAACCGCTAATCGTCAACCGCGAGGGCGGCGCGTTCTTTGAACGGAACTGGGTGCGGTTCCTGCGCAACCCATCTCCGTTGGTCATGATCGAGACATGGAACGAGTTCCACGAAGGCACCGACATCGCCGCGTCCAAGGAGTACGGCCGGCAATACATAGAACTCAACCGCCGCTATGTCGACATGTTCAAGCGCGGTGTGCGCCCTCCGCGTCCGCGCGGGCCGTTCTCCGACTTCAAGGAAGTGAGTGTGGTGCTGCAAGCCACCAACGAAACGCGCGGTTTGTTTCAGCTCGAACATGCCGACGGTGTGACGGAAGCGGCCGAAGCCGACGGGCGCCCCTGCCGCGCGACCGTGGCCACCCAACACGGCGGTCGTTATGTCTATTTCCGCATTGACGATTCCTTCAAGTGGACCGACCGCATGCTCGTAAACGTGGAAGTGGACTACTTCGATGCCGCGGACGGCAGCTTCAGCATCGACTACGATGGCAGCGACACGAATGCGCCGTTCCAAGGCGCTTACACATCGAGCGCGCTCAATGTCAGCCTGCGCCGCGGCCAGACATGGAAAACCGCCTCTTTCAGACTGTCGGGCGCCAGGTTCGAGAACTCACAAAACGGAGGGGCGGACTTCCGGATTTCCGTGCGAGCGGACCCTTTCTACGTGGGGCGCGTGACGGTGAAGCGTCTTGGCGTGCCAGCCGAGTCCGGCCAAGTCCTGCGCGGATTTCAGCAAGACTTCGCTCAGCCGCTCGCCACGAATTGGCTGGTCCTGGGACCTGAACCCGCGGCGCTGGAACAAGCCAATGACTTGCTCGTGGCGCGCGTGCTTCCCGGTCCCCCGCGGAGGCTGGTGCTCGGCAATAGCGACGCGTCCGCTGACCCAGGCGAAATCCTCGCGCGAATGCGAGTGGTCGATTGCCAAGGCACGAACGCTCTTTTCGGCGGTGTTTCGCTTGGCTTCAACATCGACCATGGGACTGGACTGGATTTCGGACTCAGTGGATCGGTTACTGGAGATCAGCAGGCCAAGTTTGGCGGCTCTGGTCTCACCTCAGGACCCACGGCGGACTTTCATTGGACGACTAATCGGTGGTACTGGCTGCGGCTGCGCCACGAAGCCAACTCAATCACGCACTATCCTGACTTGCTCGCCCGAGTTTGGCTTGCTGACGGTGAAACACCCGAACCAATCGAGTGGCTGGACTGGTGGGATTACTATCCCGCCGCGGCGATCAGGCGCGGTTGCGCGGGACTGGTCATCGGGGGCGGTTTTGTCCAAGCGACCGTGGAATTCGATTATGTGTTGGTCAAAGCTGATGGACTGCCGGAAATCACGGCTTGTCTGCCGCCACTTAAATTGGCCCGCTCTTTCCTGGTGCCGATTCGGTTTTCGCCGGAAACGGGCTTCCATCTGGCACTCAACGGCGAGCCGAAGTTCGAGTACGCACTTGAGTCGTCGGCGGATTTCAGCCATTGGGCCTTCACATCAGTGACAACCGATGCTCATGGAACAGCCAGCATTGTCGACGCCGGCGCTGGACATGAGAGTCAGCGTTTCTACCGGGCGTCCGCTTCGCCTTGATCCTCGCGCAGCGTTTGGACTGCCTGCCCGCCGCAAGGTAGGCGGGCTCCGGCTTGCCGGCGCTTTGATTCGACTGTCTTCGGTCCGGTCCTCCCAGAGCGGTAGCAAGCTCCCGCATCTCCAAACGCTCCGCAGCTTGGGGTGCGTGCAACTGAGCGCCGCGCCCTGCAAGGTCGCCGCGACTCAAATCAGTGTCTCGGCCTGGAACATCGGCAACGACGTGCTACTTCGGACTCGCCGTGAGTTGCTTCAATAGGAACGGCTCGAATAGTCCAAAGGCGACAGTGTGGTAATCGGCGCCCGGCGGGGGGCCGTTGTCCGGGCCGTTCCTAAACATGCCGGGCCACGCGCTGCCAAGCCCTGGTTTTCCATGATGCGGTCCAAGAGTGTTCTTGAGCGTGCCGATGACCTGCACATCCACTTCGTTAGAGCCTCGTCTGATCAGCTTCGTGACGTCACATTCCCACGGACTGGAGACTATGTAGCCCCCTGGCTTCCCATTTACCTTCACTTCCGCCACGCTGCCGTGCCAATCGGGCAAATCCACCACATAGCGTCCTGTCGGTTTGCTGACCTGAAACAACTGTCGGTAGCTGACTCTGTCGGCATAGAATGGGTGGCCTTGATCGTTCCAGCCAAGCCCGGCCCCCCCGGTCCCGCGCCCTGAAGACGCAGCACTTTGACTTTGAGATTGGTTGGTCTGGCGTTTGCCGATGCGGAGCGGGACATCGGCGCTCATGACAAAGCCGCGATCGCTCGGCTTTAACGTGAAGTCGCCAAGCACAAATGCGGCCTCGAGTTCATGCCACATTGTAAATGGCCTGGCTGTGAGCGTGACGATGTTGTCGCCGCTTCTAGCCGCGTTGGCGATTGGAATGCGCCCGAAAGCCCTGTCAAGCCACCAGTCCTTGAATTCGACCGTTCGGCCCGAGTCAATAGACGAAAGACCATTCGTGTCCGGTGGCGATTTGCTTTGTGCGATCGGGCCTGGGGAGACGGGGCGGCCATTGCACGCGATCGCGTACAAGTCGGGTCGCTCGATGACAATCGCCAGGTTGGCAGGAACGCTGCCTTCGATGGTGAACTTGTAGCTAGCGCTGAAGCCGCTGTCTGCTGGGAACTTCTTCGATATAAGCTCATCCTTGAACTGCACGGCGCTGTCCCACGGATTGTGGTCCAAGCCGTTTTTCTGGAACGCGAACTGCGCCGCGGCGTAGTAGTAGACATTGGACCGTGTCTGACCGCCCGCGGTGATGTCGACGTAATCAAGTCGCAGGACATTCGGCGTCAATCGCCTGACCTGTGCTGGCCCCGACGCATCCAGGTTGATGGCGCTCTCGACGATTGCGGGCGCGGGTTCAATCGCCCTCTTGGACAGGAACAACAACATGCTGCCGCAAGGCGGAAGACTGAATTCGGTCGCTGCGCCCATCTCGCTCTTTCTGAAAACGTGCGGGGTGGTCTTGCCCGTCTGAGGGTCCCAGCGCTCGATTCCTCGAAGGTTGGATTCAAGGCTGCCCGCGGAGCCGAACTCGATGCTCGTGTTCACAAGAAACACCAGTTCGCCATCGCTAAGCTGCCGGCGCATGTGAAACAAGATACCGCGATCGTTCGCATTACGCCGGATGTTGAAGCGCTCTTCATTGTTCCAGCGGCGCAGAAGCGCGGGGGCTTCATCGACTGTGGCGCTGAACCAGCCCGACTCATCCACCCCGTCCGACGGCCGTTGCGACTCTCGACCACCCACGCGAGACGGCGGTTGGCCGAGGCAAACGATGCTGCCACCCGCGGTTAGAAACTCTTCGCCTAACGCCGCAACCCGCGATTTGACATTCTCCATTCCGGGCGGGAGCACCACGACGTCATACCCGCGCTGGCCAACCCACAGTTTGGCGTCTCTGACGGAGCCGTGCCGGGCGATCACGTCTTCGCAACCGATGTCGTATTCGATCTGGGCGGCTTCGAGAGCCATGATCAGTTTGGAGAAAGAGTTGCCCAGCTCATTCAATCGCGCCTGGTCGCCCTGGTACATCCATGCGGTTGTTGTGGGCTCGAACAGAAGGATGCGATTGATTTGTTCGCCCTGAGACAAAGCGGCGGAAAGGCGTGTGAAGTATTCGGCCATCGCATGATACGCCGGCCACCAGGGTTCGTGATAAGAGAAACTTTGCGGATGGTCGTTCTTGCGCGCGCCACGGATGGTGACGGAGGAGAGGTGCTCGTCAAACGTATTCACGCCTAGCACCTGGAGCCAGTCGCCAATGCGTTTCATGTCCTCAAAGCGCAGGTCCCAGCCACCGGCGCCATAGAGCTCGACGAGCGTGCGCGGGCGGCCGAGCTGATTGGCCACGCTCGAGATTTCCCGGCACGATCGCACGTTGCCGAACTGGGCGTGTGTGTGCTCGGCATATTGGTTCATCAAGATATCGATGCCTGGCCGCTGTTGCCAGGCGGCCATGGCCATGCTATCTGGCACGCCAATGCAGTTGGGCCATTCGTGTTCCCAATAGTGGCCAGTGAACTCCAGACCGCGCCGTTCGCAGCAATCGTAGTATGGTTTTGCCCAGCGCTCGATGAACAGGTCCAGCAGAGTAGAACAGTAGTCGTGTCGGACCCTGCGCCAGTCTCCGACCGGCTGAGTCAGGCTGGCAAGGTTATCAAGTAGACTGTAACCCCAGCGCTTCTCAAACTGGGCTGGCATGTCATCCGTCCACGGCCATGCGCCAGCAGGCCTTATTTCCGGTTCATCAGTGAAAATGCCGGGTACGCGCTTGCCAAAATGCCGGCCAATCTCCTTTTCGTAGGCGCCCATCGTCACTTCAAGGAACTTCTCCGTAACACCAGGGTAAAGCAAATCCACGTAGCAGCGTCCGCCGTGCCAGGGCGAGTTCCCCGCGCGCACGACACTCACCGCCAAAAACCGATCACCGGCCAAAGCTTCCCCCGCTTTGATTTGTGAGCTGACATTTTCAGCCTGACCGTCGGCAAGTCGGAAGACCGCCAGCGTCTGGTCCTCCCATTTGGGCGCTGATTTCGCCTCACGGAATTGCAGGCCGCGCCCGCGCGATTCGGGCATTAGTTCCGGCACCCAACCGCCAGCGAAACCGCTCGGATACGAATTCTCGTCGTAAATCCAGACGTTCATGTCGAGGCGCTCCGCTTCGTCGAGCGCTACCTTCCAAAGCCTGAACCAGTCGGAGCCCAAGTAAGGAGTCATCAAACCAGGACGCGGATGGACGAAGACTTGCTTAACCTTCTGACCCGCGAGATCGCGCATCGTGTCGCGGATTTGGCGTTCGGTGAGAAGGTCGTTCCAAACCCAGAGCGGGGCCGACGCGAACTGTCGAGGCGGGTTGGCGAAAGTGTTCTTGAGCGCGGCTGAATCCACCGCTCCGGCCCGCGTGACACAGAGCATCGCCCCGCAAATGAGCGCCAACCATCTGGCTGACGCTGGCAGACGGACAAGCAAGTCGTTCATTGTTTCCTCGAACGCAGCATGGCAAGACCAGACATTGTTGACAACGCAGAATCGATCCAACACCCGATGCGCTCGAATGGCGCGAAACAAAACGCCCCGACTGCTCGCGTGCGGCCGGGGCGCGAATCGAGAGATGAATGCGGGTTACTTCGTCAACGACTTCTGCATATCGCCAACGGCCTTCCCGGCGCCTTCCACTGCCTTTGTCGCGGTCTCGGTAACCGCTTTTTGAACCTGTGCGACCAGGTCGCTGACGGCCTTCTTCTGTTCCTCGTTGAGGTTGACATTGGTGGCGAGTTTCTGCAGTTCGGCAAGGGCTCCCTGGTAGTCGGCGTTCTTGATGGCCGAAATGGCCTTGTCAGCCGACGCCTTGAGAGTGCTGTCCGCTGACGCGAAGCTCTTTTCGATCTGACTGGCGTCAACCGTGCCAGTGCCAGATTTGCTGCAACCAACCAGCACAAGAACTGAAGCCATAACCGCGGTAAGAATCCAAT
>JAXDCU010000483.1:0-25281 GCA_034677645.1 Verrucomicrobiia bacterium | reverse complement strand
CGACGCCGTAGAAGGGCCGGCAGATGCTGTCGTGATGAATCTCGGAGAAAACGAACAGGTCGGATGGTGATGGGTCGTTGACGTCGCTCGTGCGGAGGTAAACGCGGTAGCCGGGCTCGGGATTATCCCTGTAAACGTCGCCCCGCCAGCCGACAAAGGGATTCATCCCGTAACTGCGCACGACTCGGTACTTCTTGTTCCCAACCGGCTCGAGGGTGTTGTCAGCCGGGCAACGATAGACGTCCGTTGACTTGAGGTAGGAACCGAACAGTGACTGCTTCGGGTCGGTGAGAAGGAAGATGTTGGTCTTGTCAGTTTCCCTCCCCTCGAAGCTGCCTCCCACCCAGGTGACAGTGTATCTGCCGTCGGTGCCGCTGCTGTTGATAACGAAGTTCTCGTTGTTGTCGCCCGCATACAACGTGAAGATCGTAAGCAACTGCTTCAGATTGTTGGCGCAGGTGATCGCGGTTGCCTTCGCTTTCGCTCGCGAAAGCGCTGGGAGCAACATCGACGCGAGGATGGCGATAATGGCTATAACCACCAGCAGTTCGATGAGCGTGAAACCGGCTCTCCGGACGCCCCCACGCCGCGACGCGCAAACACGGGATCGGATTTGGTCAAACATATTCTATGCGCCGGCCTGCAAGTGCGAGCCTTTGCGTCGTTCACTATACTCGGCGCGTGGCGGGTGTAGCAAGTGCGCGTTCCACAGCACAGGTGGTTTGCAATTGCGCGCATGAGAGCGCCACAGCATGCTCCATTCGCAGCGATTGACAACATGCCAGCGTTTTGAACTTGCACCTGCGCCAATTCTGGAATTCGTTCGCCGAGCTACGCAGGCTGCCGGCGGGCTTGTGGCACGTGATCGGCGCGTACGCCGTCGAGTCGTCAGCCTATTTCGGCGTGCTCACCTTGATGACGATCTACCTGACGACCGACCTGCATTGGGGGGACGTGGGGGCGGGGATGACGGTTTCAGTGTTCACGATGCTGGTCACTCTGTTCATGCTTGGCATCGGCAGTTACGCCGAGCAGTTTGGCTTGCGGCGTCCCATCCTGTTCGCGCTCGCCATCAGCACGGTTGGACGACTGATCTACAGCCTGGCGCCTAAGTTGGCCGGGTCGAGCACCGGAGCGGCGCTGCTTGTTCTTTTCTCGCTCCTTGTGGTGGCGATTGGCTCCGCAATTCTGCAGCCAGTCTGCTACGGCGGAGTGAAACAATTCACCGACGAGAAGACCAACTCGATGGGGTACGGTCTGATATATGCCATCATGAACCTGGGGATTGTGGCGACCGCGGCTCTGTCGTCCTGGATTCGACCCGGGGTGCAGCGCATTCTAGACGGCGCTCAGCCGGCAGGCGCTGGCGCCGCGTTGCTTGAACCGCTTGCCCGCGTCACTGCCAGCGGCGTGCAGGCCATGAACGTGGTTTGCACGGGCATCACGCTTCTGACTCTGGTGTTGTTCGGTCTGCTAATGACGTCGCGCGCGGAGGCGCGGAAGGTCAGGTCCCGTGCCGCGCCGGTGGTGGTTTCGGGGGCTGGTGGGCTGGGGGGCGGGGCATTGCGGCGCTATTTCGCCGAAGGCCCGTTTGCGAATCACAGGTTCGTTTTCTTCATCTTCATGCTATTGCCGGTGAGGACGCTGTTCGCGCACCAGTGGCTCACGATGCCGTCATACATTCTGCGGGCGTATCCCGGCGGCGTAGCCGACCGGATGGAATGGCTGGTGAATTGGATCAATCCCCTCATTATTTTCTTTGGCGTGCCCATTGCCACCGCGCTCACTCGCCACATCAACGTTTACCGCATGATGGTGGTTGGCACGCTGGTGTCAGCCCTGCCGACGTTTCTGCTTTGCGCGGGTCCAAACCTGACGTTGTTGATCAGTTACTTCGTGCTGTTTTCCATCGGCGAAGCTCTCTGGTCCGCCCGATTCTACGAGTACGCGTCCGAGCTGGCGCCCCCGGGCCGCGTGGCTCAGTTCATGGGGCTTGCGCTGGTGCCGTGGTTGTTGGCCAAGGGCGTGACCGGTCTGTACTCCGGTTGGATGCTTGATCGGTTTTGCCCCGAACAAGTCCCTCCGCCTCAGCTTGAGACAGGCGCGCTCTGGTTCGTTTACGGCTGCATAGCTCTGACCACGCCAATCGGTTTGTGGCTGGCACGCAACTGGGTGAAGGCGGGTCTTCGCGACACCGGTGCCGCTTCCGCACCATAGTCATCCTGGCAAGACAGCAAGCGGTTGCTGGTCGGCATCCATGCAAAGAATAGCTTGGAGCTTTTGTCGCTTTTAGCCGTCAAACCCATTGGCAAATGAAGTAACTGTGTGCATATGAGAATACGACATCTATTCCTTTCGCTGGCGGTTCTTTGCGCCAGCCTGACCGTCCGCTCCGACGGTTTCATCGTTGTGCATGATCCATTTCCAATGCCGCACCTCCCGCCGCCGTGGCCCCAGCCGCGTCCCCCGCGTCCGATTCCCTGGCCGCATCCGCGGCCATACACATTTGCGCCGCTAGAAGTGAAATTCCACCATGTCGAGGTCAATGTGCGGGATCAGGTGGCCAGGACTGCCGTGGACCAGGAATTCTACAACCCGAATGACCGGCAGTTGGAGGGAACGTACCTTTTCCCCGTGCCGCCCGGCACGCATATTGACAAGTTCAGCCTCGAAATCAACGGACGCCAAACCGAGGCGGAGCTATTGCCCGCCGATCGAGCCCGTCAGATTTACGAAGAGATCGTGCGCAAGCATCGCGATCCAGCCCTGCTCGAATATGCCGGACGTGACCTGTTCAAAGTCCGCATTTTCCCGATCGAGCCGCGGAGCGTGAAGCGGGTGAAGCTCGCATACACGCAGTTGCTCAAAGCCGATTCGGGTCTGGTTCGTTATCTATACCCTCTAAACACGGAGAAGTACTCGGCGCAACCCATTCCAACCGTCAGCCTCAAACTCGAACTGGAGTCAAGCCGCCCACTCAAGTCAATCTACTCGCCCAGCCACAGCGTCGAAGTCCGCCGGCACGGTGACAATCGCGCCACGGTTGGCTTCGAAGCGAAGGACGTCAAGCCAGACACGGATTTTCAGTTGTTGTATGCCGCTGACGGTGGCGAGGTGGGCGTGAATCTACTTACGCACAAGAGAGGGTCTGATAAGGGCTATTTCCTGTTGCTCGCGACACCGGCCTTCGGAATTGACGAGAGGAAGGTTGTGGCGAAGGACGTGTCTCTAGTGCTCGACACGTCCGGCTCAATGGCCGGGAAGAAGCTTGAACAGGCCAAGAAGGCCTTGCTGTTCTGCGTCGAGAACCTCAACGAAATCGATCGCTTCGAGATCATCCGATTCTCCACCGATGCCGAAATGTTGTTTGGCAAACTCGCGGATGTCACTCGCGGCAGTCGAGAGCGCGCCGAACAGTTCGTTCGCGACCTCAAGCCGCTGGGAGGCACCGCAATCAACGACGCGCTCAAGCAGGTTCTTGCCGCGCGCACCGAAAACGGGGACAGACCGTATTTCGTGATTTTGCTCACCGACGGATTGCCCACCGTCGGGGAGACTGACAACGACCGGATCGTGGCGATGGTGAAGAATGGCGGTGGCGCCAGCACACGAGTTTTCTGCTTCGGCATCGGCAACGACGTCAACACCCACCTGCTCGACCGCATCACCGAGACAACACGCGCCACCAGTGAGTATGTGTTGCCTGATGAAGACCTTGAACTAAAGGTCTCGGCCTTCTTCAGCAAGATCAAAGAACCCGTCCTCGCAAACGTGAAGCTCGGTTATCCCGACACGGTGCGTGTCAACAAGCTCCACCCCAGTTCCCTGCCGGACCTTTTCAGAGGCGAGCAACTAGTGTTGGTGGGACGCTACGAAGGGCACGGCTCTGGCAAGCTCACGCTCGAAGGCACGGTAAATGGCTCGCGCAAATCGTCACACTACGATGTCCGTTTTGCAGAGTCCGCCAGTGACATGGATTTCATCGCGCGGCTGTGGGCCACGCGACGCGTGGGTTATCTGCTGGACGAAATCCGGCTTCACGGCGAGAACGCCGAGCTGCGCGACGAAGTCACCGAGCTCGCCCGGAAACACGGTATTGTCACGCCGTATACTGCGTACCTAATCCATGAAGACGAACAACGGCGCAACGTGCCATTGACAGTGCAGTCGCTTCCTCAGCTCGAAGCGGAGCGGGAGGTGCGCCAAGCTGCACGGATGGCATACCGGGATTACGTCGGTGAGGCCAGTGGCGGTGTCGCGGTGGCAGCCGCCCGATACGGACTCGTCCAGAAATCGGCCAACCAGGTTGGCGAAGCCCTTCGGGCTGGCGTTGCCGAGGCTGACCGTTCCCTCCGGATGCGAGCAACCGCCCCGGCAGTGGGGACGCCCGCTGGCACGCAGCCTCGGGTTGACGCTGGCGCGCAGCTCGTGGCGTACACGCGGCAGTCACGCTTCGCTGGAGGACGTTCTTTCTTCTTCAACAACAACCAATGGATTGATTCCGAGGTCCAAACACTCCAGACCGCCACCAGGACCCAAATCCAATTCGCGTCGCAAGAGTACTTCGATCTGATGGCGCGGCACCCTGAAGTTGGGGAGTGGCTCGCCCTGGGACCAAGCGTCCAGTTTGTACTCCGCGGCATCATCTACGATATTCGCGAATAGCGACGCGTTCCGCCGCGTCCCCGTTTGTTGGGCCAAATCAGGGACCGAGTGGAATCGGTCCCTACCCGGTTCATGGGGAGCATACTTGTTTCCATGAACACGCTCTGTGACCTTGAAGTGGGCGGTAGTGCGGAACAACCATCAGCCCACTCGCACTTGAATAACTGGCCGTGAGCTGCGGACAACGACACCAAGAACCGCTTCCGCGAGTGTGCGCTGACGGCGCAATTCGCGCCTGACAGCGTGCAGGTTGGTTTCCGGCACGCAGAGCAGCAGCCCGCCACTGGTTTGCGCGTCCGCCATGAGCAGCTTTTGGGCTTCGCTGATATCTGGCGAAAAAACGGTGAATTCCTCGGCTGTCTGGAGGTTCGCGCGCGTGCCACCTGGGACGCAATCTTCCGCGATTAACTTCCAGACCCCGGGGCCGACAACAGGGAGCCTGCTTGCATCAAGATTGGCGCCGACACCACTGGCACGGCAAATCGCGCCAAGGTGGCCGAGCAGGCCGAAGCCGGTGACATCCGTGCCGGCTCGAACGAGGCGACGCTCGGCCAACTCAGCTCCCACGATGTTCAGCGCGCGCATCGCGGTCACTGCCGCGCGGGCAAGCGCCGGCGGACAAGTCCCCTGCTTGATGCCGGTTGTGACGATGCCAGTTCCGAGCGGCTTCGTGAGTAGAATCACGTCCCCTGGTCGTGCATTGGCGTTTGTGACGATCCGATCGGGATGGACAAGTCCAGTCACGGACAAGCCGTAGAAGGGCTCAGGGTTTTTGATCGTGTGGCCGCCGACGATGGCACATCGCGCCTCTGTAGCCTTCGCGGCGCCCCCTCGCAGGATGCTGTTTACGACTTGGACGGGCAAGACGCCTTCTGGCATCCCCAGGACATTCAAGGCAGTGAGGGGCCGGCCGCCCATGGCAAAAACGTCCGAGAGTGAATTGGCGGCGGCGATCTGGCCGTAAGCGCGCGGGTCGTCCACGATCGGCGTGAAGTAATCCACCGTCAGAACAAGCGCGCGCTCGTCATCGAGAAGATAAACCCCAGCGTCGTCGGCAGTTGCCACGCCGACTAGCAGCCTGGGATCGCGCGATGCGGGAATCCGTCGCAGGACCTGCGACAGGGCCTTTTGGCCGAGCTTGGAAGCTCAACCGGCGCACGAGGCCAACGATGTCAATTTGACAATCTGTTCGCGTGTCAACGCACTCACCACCTTTCAGCGCCGATTAGACCGCTCGATTCGGAATGGCAGTTACCATGCGATCTTGCATACGGCGCCAACCTGCGCGGACTCGCCTTGGTCAGTCAAGCGGTTTTGTGGACGGCCGCCTGGTCATCAAAATCCGAGCGTCATTTCGCGACGAAGCTCTCCAGGCTCTCGCAGCGCGGCCGAACCGCAACCAGACGCGCCCGCGTTGTCATGAGAGGCTTAGGGCTCCGGAGCCGCGCTTTCCTCCGCGCCGCGGAGGCGCTGCCGCGCAGCGCAGGAAATCTCTCCCTAACTGCACGAAGTGAACAGATGGTGGCACAGAACATGGCCAAGGTGCCGATGACGGGGCCGCCACTGTGGTTGCGTCGGCGCTGGTTCGACTGGTATTCTGGACTCGATGACGTTCAATGCCGAGAAACATCCGCACCGTCGTCTGAACCCGCTCACTGGGGAGTGGCTGCTGGTGTCACCGCACCGAACGCAGCGTCCGTGGCAGGGGCAACAGGAGAAAAGCCAGGACCTGACGCGGCCCGCGTACGATCCGGCATGCTATCTATGTCCCGGAAACCGCAGGGCCAGCGGCGCCGAGAACGAGCACTACATCGGGACGTACGTCTTCACCAATGATTTCGCGGCGTTGCATCCTCAAGTGCCCGCCGACGACACTCCGCGTGAACTCCTTTTCCAGCGCGAGCCAGTTCGCGGAACGTGCAGGGTGATCTGCTTCTCACCGCGCCATGACCTGACCTTGCCACGAATGCCCGAGAACGAGATAGAAGACGTTATCGGCGTCTGGATGTCGCAAACTGACGAGTTGTTAAGGACCTATTGCTGGGTCCAGGTGTTCGAGAACAAGGGCGAAGTCATGGGTTGCTCAAACCCACACCCCCACGGCCAGGTCTGGGCCATGTCGGCTTTGCCTCACCTGGCGGCGCTAGAAGACAAACACCAGGATGATTATCTACGCAGCCAAGACGCACATTTGCTGATTGACTATGTCGAACGCGAACTGCGACTGGGCGAACGGATCGTGTTGGCGGATGACCACTGGGTCGCGCTTGTGCCGTTTTGGGCGGTCTGGCCATTTGAGACGCTTTTGCTTCCACGAAGGCACGTGCCGCGGATCACTTTGTTGACAGGCGACCAGAAACGGAGCTTGGCGAGTATCCTCAAGAGGCTTCTGACGCTCTACGACCGTCTGTTTGACACTTCCTTCCCGTACTCGATGGGCTGGCACGGAGCGCCACAAGGCGAAGGCCCGTTGAGCTACTGGCAACTTCACGCCCATTTCTACCCGCCGCTGCTGCGTTCCGCGTCGGTCAAGAAGTTCATGGTCGGCTTTGAGATGCTGGCTGAAGCACAGAGAGACCTGACACCAGAGCAAGCCGCCGTTCGCCTTCGGCAGGTCGCGGACTAGCGGCTGTGGTGAAATGGCGCTTTCCGCGGCTGCGTCGATCGGGCTGCTTTCAGAAACTGAGCAGCATTTGCCAGATGTAGAGAGCCCCCAGGGAATCGATCTCCTCCCACACACGCCGAACAAGTTCAGCGTTTCCCGTGACTGGGGGATAGTTTTTCGCTTTGTCTGACCATGGGAAACACACGCCCGGGCGACATGGCGGTTCGGGCCGATCGGCCATTCCGGTCACCCGCTGGCGCGCTGTGATCGAGTCGGGCAGTTCGGAGGCGGGCGTTGCTGTCGGAGCGGCGCCCTCCGGATACGCGCCGTGCTGGCGAAATGCGTCCGTCATGGCCCGGAGGTTTTCAATTCGGACGTCGTTTTGCATTATGGCGCTGGCATCGGCAATGTATCCGCCGTTGGTGGCAACTTCCTTTATGACGCGAACGCAGAACTGGCGGACCTCGTCTGGCTTGCCAAGGCTGAGCAGGACGTTTGGGATTCCACCGCTTAGGGCGAACTTATCATGCAGCCTGCGATGGGCCTCGAAGATGTCGTCATGATCGCAGTGGAAGACGATACTGCGGTCGGGGAGTTCGCGGAATGAATCGAAGTGGTGTCTCCACTTGCCTTCAGCGTAGAAGAGGGTCTGGCGCCCCTGCTTCCAGAACTCCTCGACGATCGGCTTAAGCGTGGGCCAGAAATGGGACTTGAACTGGGCTGGGTTGATGAAGGGCACGCAGCCGCGGTGCATCCAAAAACCGATCGGCACTGACTTGGCCGGGTCTGAACCCGCCAGTGCGACATGGCACAGATGCGGCATGAGCGCTTCGCATGCCTGGAGCACTTTCTTGGGCTGGGTGTGCAAGTCCGATATCAGGCCAACGTAGCCACGCAGTTTGTCGGCGATGATGTCGAGGGGCGCCTTGAATATCCCTGCGATGGCGGAGACCGTGCCGCACTCGGCGCGGAGCCTTTGGGCTTGCGGGCCGAACGCGTAGAAGTATTCGAGCATTGCCATCGCGCTCTTAACCAAAGCGAGGCTGTGTCGATATGTTGTTGGCTGGCCAACGGCGCTGATTTCCGTTGAGACCCGCGGCAACCAGGCGTTGTAGAGAAAAGCATTCGGGTCGCGGATCAGCTCGTCGTATTCGTCGGCCTTCATGAACGCGTTGTTCTCGGACGGCTCGATGTAGTTGAAGCCGACGTCAGGCGGGATGTGAATGCCCGGAACGCCGTAGTAGCGCAGGCCAGCCGCCATGGCCAGGCCCAGGTTGACGTACACCATGTTTGGCACCACGGCGTCCCAGTCGAACTCACGCGCGTATCTCACCGCCGCCTCGAAAGCTCGCCTGTAGTCCACGGACACGTCCTGGCACGTGTAGCCCGCGAGTTCGCATGTGGCTTCAGCGACGAACGGCCGGATCGGGATGCGGTCGGGCCGTTCGTTCCGCATTGCCGTGACATAGCGCTTGAGTCTTTGCTGGTAGATTTCCTCGGTGCTCATGGGATCGGTTCGGGTAAGACGCGGAAGGGCGATGCGGCCCTCAACGATCGGCCCGCGCGTTCAAGTAATCGGAGTTTTTGTCGATTGAGTAAACGGCGACCAGATAGTCCAGGTTGAACTGTTCTCCCGCGGTGTATTCGAGAGGCATGTCCCGCAGGTCTTGCGTGGCTGACACGTAGGCAAACGCGTCGAGCATCGTGAAGAACTTCGACTTGCCCGCGTTCATCCGTCGAGCAAAGACGGCCACCATCACATCGTCACCGTCCACCGAGTGTGAAATAGCGCTCCAGTGGGCGGGAGTGACATCCTCCTTTTGCTCCGCCGAGTACGGAAGTGAGGCGGAGTTCTGGTGGCGAGCGACGCGGTCCCAAGTGCGGGGGAACCGGAGACCGAGGCCGTGGTAAGTCGCGCCTGAGAGAACGACTTTGGGCGTGGCGGGTCCGAGTTCGAACCTGGCTTGCCAGCGGAGGGCGACTTCTTGCTCCGTTTCGTTCACGGTAAGCGTGAGGTTGCGCCGCTCGATAAGAAGCGCTGCCTGGGCGCTATTGTTGCTCCAGCGGTCTTTGTTGTGGACCCAGTGGATGGTTTGGGTCAACCAGACCGACGGCGCGGTTTCTTCCGCCGCGCCACACGCTGGTGTGCCGAATGGTTTTTGCACGCCCGGGTCACGCGCTTCTTCCCAGAAATTGATGCCATTGACAGTGATGGCGTACATCAGTCCATGGTGATGCAGGTGGTCGTGGGGCGCGTCCAGGAGAACATTGTCGCCATTGAGCGTATAAAGCTCCTTCACATACGGTTTGAACTGGTTGGTCCCGAACACATACAGCAACAACGGACGTCCCAAATAGCTGACCTCCCACCGGCACGCCGATGCATTGAGATGTTGTTGCAGGGTTTCCGCGGCCACAACGGAGACCGACACCCCGCAGGCCAATGCTCCAAACATAAGAGCGCTTAGCAATCCGAATCCGTGGTGGTTCAGCCCTCTTCTCTGGCCCGACGGGAAACTCGATCGCCGACAACGCCGGCGCACACTACTGGCACTAGCATCAATTCGCAGGAACGAGAATATCATGGTAAACGTGGTAAACGTGCCGCTGCCACACTCGCCGCCATTCGAACACCGCAGCCAAATGCGGTCAACACCTTACCGGCGCATCTTGCGGGCGGATCGAGTGTTGGCTCAAGCCTGGCGCAGCCCCGTTACGAGGAACAGCTCGAGCTCGCCCTTGCCCTTGATCGGGACACGTCCCTTGGACTGGCCAAGGAACCGCGGCGCCAGCTTCGCCCATGTCGCGGCTGTGACGCAGACCGCGTCAGGCTGACCCGCCTGCTCGACTCGCGCAGCCATGTTCACCGTGTCGCCCCAGACGTCGTACTGGTACTTCTTGCGCCCCACGATGCCCGCCACGACGGGTCCGGTGTGGACGCCAACCCTGATCTGCCAGCCAGCGGAGTGAGAGCGAGCAGCATCAATCATTTCGAGCCCGCACCGGACGGCGTCGGTTGTCGGATCGGAAGATGGAGATCGCATACCGGCAACGGCCATGAAAGCGTCGCCAATGGTCTTGATTTTTTCGAGGCCGTGGCGCTCCGCGACGTCTTCGAACATCTGGACGAGTGTCTGCAGGTGCGCGACGATCTGTTCCGGGGCGTGGACATCCGAGTATGAAGCGAAGCCGACAATATCGCTGAAGAGGACCGCGACCTGGTCGAATCTGCGTGGGCGGACGGTCTGGGTGGTGCGCAGCTCGGCGGCGACGTCGCGGGGGAGGATTACGTAAAGCAGTTCGTCGGTCCGTTGTTTCTCTTCCTGGATTCGGCGGAGGAACGAGGTTTCCCGTTCGCGAAGGCGCTTCTGTTCGAGGCACGCTTTGATGCGGGCGCGCAAGAACACAGGATTGAATGGTTTGGCGATGTAGTCCTCGGCGCCCATTTCGACACACCTGGCGATGCGGTCGTCTTGGTCCAAAGCCGATATCATGATCACGGGAATCTCGGCCAAGACCGGTCCGGCTTTCAACCTGGCAAGCACTTCATCGCCATCCATCCCGGGCATTAACATGTCGAGCAGAATCAGGTCGAACTGTCCCGAAGTCGCTTTGGCGAGTGCGTCTGCTCCATTGGCGGCGAGGGACACGGTCAAGCCCTGTCGGCGCAGGCGGCGAGCCAGTATCTGGCGATTGACCGTGTCGTCGTCCACGACCAGCACGCGGCCACTGAGGGATTCCTTGCCAGGACGCAATCGATCTCCAGTTTCGTCAGGATGAAACGAGGCGGCTGACCTCGGCGGCGTGGGGTATTCCAAGCTCCGTCTCCGGAGGTGTTTTTCCATCAACGCCAGCCACTGGCGCGCGGCTTGGGCGATGCGTTTCAGGTCAGGCAGGATTTGGTTGTTTCCTTGGGCAACGGCCTCGTCGATGAGCATTTCGGCGTAACCCACGATGTGGTTGACTGGCGTTCTCAGCTCGTGCCTGAGCTGATGCAGGTTGCGCTTGGTCAACGCGAGTCTCTCGTTGTCGAAGTGCTCGGCGATCAAAGACAGCAACTGGCGGCCACCAGCGTGGATGCGCTGGAGGTCGTTCTCGAACTCGCGCGGAGTGTTCGGGTCTTCCTGCAGCACCTCACAGTAGCCGAGAATGTGGTTAAGGCTCGTCCGCAACTCATGACGCACGCGGGAGAGGTCAAGACGCGCGTCACTCTTGCCCGCCGGCGAGTGGTTGGTTGCGTTCGACCTGTGCGGACTCTTCTTCATGAAGAACCAAGTGGTGTCAAGAGAGCTTCGATCTTGCCAAGCAAACGAGGCAGGTCAACGGGTTTGGTGTCGAAATCGTCGCACCCGGCGTCCCGCGCCTCTTTTTGGTCGCTCGCCATGGCGTGAGCGGTCAGAGCGATTATTGGGATGTGACGAGTGGTCTTGTCGGCCTTGAGTTGGCGGGTGGCCTCCCATCCGTCAAGCACCGGCAGGCTCATGTCCATCAAGATCAGGTCGGGAGACTCGCTCTTGGCCTGGGCGATACCGCCAGCGCCGTCGGTCGCGCAGGTTACGGTATACCCATTGCGTTGGAGGCGGCGGCTGAGCATATCGCGGTTCATCTCGTTGTCTTCAACAAGGAGTATGTGTGGCATAACGGGTGGGTTCATGGGGAGCGTTGGCATGTTGCAGACTAAAGTGCGTTTGGGCCATGAAGCTCGCAGCGCGTCATTGCATAGTCGGTTCGGTGGGACCTGTCTCCAGCACGGCGCGAATCTCACGCACAAGTTCGCGAGGAGAAAGCCCCCCTTTCCTCAGAATCCGGTTCACGTGTCCGTTGAGGCGCTCCCGTTCCTGCTCGGTAAGGTCCTTCGCCGTGATGACTATCACGGGCACACGCGCTCCCTGGGGCTGCTTCCGCAACGCCACAATGAATTCGAAGCCGTCCATTTCCGGCATGAGCAAATCGAGCAGAATCAGATGAGGCGGATTTGTAACCGCCAAATCGAGCGCAAGGCGGCCATCAGAGGCTTCGGCAACTTCCCAGCCTTCCTGTTCGAGGGTCCGTCTTAGCCAGTCGCGTGTCATTGGATCGTCTTCGACTACCAGGGCTCGGGCATGTGTCGCCCGTCCGCGGAATCGGGACATGACACGATTGAGGCGTTCGCGGTCGAGCGGCTTGGTCAAGTACTCGTCAGCTCCGAGCGCGAATCCGAGGTTTTTGTCATCCACGACGGTTGTCATGACCACCGGGATATCGGCGGTAGCAGGGTCGCTTTTGATTCTGCTGAGCACGACCCATCCATCTGGTGAAGGCATGATGACATCGAGCGTGACGACGGCGGGTCTAAGACGGCGTGCCAGTTCGAGCCCCTCGGCGCCGCCCGCCGCTGTAACGACATTGAATCCCTCGCGCACTAATGAGCGTTGTAGAAGGTCCCGCGCTGACTGATCATCGTCAATTACCAGGACAACCGGTCGTCCCGCGTGTGACGTATCGCCACTAGTCGCCTGTTTCGGCCCGGGCGACTGAGCAATGCCCTGCCCCGCATGGCGGGAACGAGTTTCAGCCGGCAGAGTCACGACGAATGTCGAGCCTTTTCCGGCCTCAGTTTCCACTCGGACCTGGCCGCCGAGCAGCTCGCAGAACCGCCGCACCAATGCCAGGCCGAGGCCAGTGCCTCCGTACTTGCGGGTGGTCGACGCGTCCGCCTGTGTGAACGGTTGAAACAACCTCTCGACCTGTTCCGGTGTCATGCCAATGCCAGTGTCTGACACTTCGAACTCGATCCGATCGGTTGATGGCTCGAACGAGCCATGATCGGGCTCGGTCGCAAGTGGCTCGGTCGGAATTGACGGAGCCGCCGGTTGTCCGGCGCTGTCGGCTCGGCGCATCGAGACTCGCAGAGTGATCGTGCCGCGCGAGGTGAACTTGGCGGCATTGCTCAGGAGATTGGTCAGTATTTGCTCCACCTTCGTCTGATCCGACCGCATTTTGCCGGTGTCCGGTCCGCAATCCACGATGAGTTTGTTGTCGTTCTTGGCCGCGAGCGGTTGCACGGTAGACACTACTTCGCCAACCATTCGCGCTACATCGAACTCCTCGATGAACAACGCCATTTTCCCCGCTTCGACTTTTGAGAGGTCGAGTATGTCGTTGATTAGGGTGAGCTGGTGCCTGGCTGCCGAGTGTATTCGGTTTAGGTCGGAGAGATACTGACGGTTCCCATCTTCCGCTGTAGTCTCCTCGAGCATTTCGCTGTAGCCGATGATTGCGTTGAGCGGTGTCCGCAGCTCGTGCGACATACTCGCCAGAAACCTAGACTTGGCCTGGTTCGCCGCTTCCGCCACCTCCTTGGCCTCGGCCAGGTCGCGCTTCTGTTGCTCGATTTCCTCGTTGGCCTGGCGGAGCCGGCGGTTTGACTCCTGAAGCTCGGCCGCCTGGGCGGCGAGCCTGCGGCTGGCGATTGCGAATGACCTGGCCAGATGTACGGAAGTGACACAGAAGAAAATGGCGACCCCGAGTTGGGCGAAGGTCAAGCCTCCCACCCACGGTATCGGCATGTGAATGCTCGCGAGGATCAGCAAGGCCCCAAGACCCAGCCCGATAAGTCGCGCTCCCTCACGTCGCGCGCGCCATGATCGCCAGGCAATGCCGAGAATCGCAATGGCCGCCGCCAGCAAAACCAGCGACGAAGCCATGTGGGCGAAAACCACGAATATGCTCAGGGAAATCAGGTTCTCGTGTATTAGCACCACGGCCAGCGCGGCCAATGCCGTTTGTCCCATCAAACGGGACTTTTGTTGGAGTCTGGACCAGAAAAGATAGTGGAACACGTGTTGTTGCGCGCCGGAATCCTCCGTTTGATCCAACGGCGTCTCCGGTTCGAACAGGGATTGAAACAACCTCAACACCAGCACCGCCAGCAGAGCCAGCCAGTGAACACCGAGCCCGCTTCCATCCGAGAGCGGCCATGTCATTAGCGCCGCGAGACCCGTGACAAGCGCGAAATAGAGATGGTTGCGCGCGGCCCGCTGGAAAGCGAACAGCAACGCGTGCATCACACAGAATGCGCACAATAGCCCCGTCACAAATCCCGACGCGGGCGGACGCCGGCGCCAGAAGGGGCCAGGCTGGCCGCCCGGCCGCGCGCCTTCTCCGGGACCGGGGCCCGGCATAGGCGGCCTGACCTGGTCCGGAGGCGGCAGGCTCTCCGGACCGAGTCGCGCCCCATCTAGCAATGTCATACTGGCGCCCGTTGTTGGCGTCACCACGCCATTAGGCGGTTCAAAGTCCGCCGCCCAAACCAGACCCGGCTCGCCCGACTTGACCTTCCTGTACATGTCATGACGAATCGTCTCCGCGCCGCGCGTGTGGTCCCAGACCCGGAAGTCGTCAATCGCACCAGTCAAGGTCGGTTCGGCATCGGCGTCAGTCACGGACCTACCCAGGTAGCACCGACCGTTGGGATCGGCGGTACTGAAGCTCCCTTCGAACCGGTTCGGGGGCGAGAAGGCGACGCCGTTGAGGTAAAGCCGCATGCCCTCGAGACCCGTGACGGCGGCGATGTGACACCATTTGCCTTCGCGCAGCGCATCCGGAAGTCGCAGCCATTCCTCCTGGCGTCCCGCCGGCACAACCACAAGGCCAATGCTGTTCCGGTCCACACTACACAGGCTCAAGTCGTGTTTTGGGCTTCCGTAGTTGAAGACCCGCCGCGTGCCGGACAGTTCTTCCCAGCGGACCCAACACTCAATTGTCGCGTTTGTTAGCCTGCGAAACATCTCGACGGGAAGTTCGGCGCATCCTCCGTCGCCGCTCAGCACGAGCACATGATTGGTGAGCGGCAACAGGTCCGACCGCTCCACGCCAGAGGGCTGTTCGGCGGCGATCGTCTCGCCCGCAAAAACCAACCACCGCTCCGCTGCTCCGCCGAGCAGCAAAACAACACCGGCCAGAAGTGGCAACGGTCTCACCTTTCGATTCACAGTGCCATGGTGCTCCATCCCGGTCCGCAATTCAATGCCCGCGATCGTGGCATATCACAGTCGACTTTGCTGAGAGGCAACCGAATCGTCTCATGCGTGTCGGGTCAGGCGCCGCCGGGCGGCGGATAGCGATCGAACAAGTCCGCCGTCAACACATCGAACACCATCGTGTTTTGCGTTTGACCCAGTGAACGGGCGGGCTGTAGGTTCCTGAGCCTGTTGGCGCTATGTTCACGACAATCCGGAAACATCAGACGTGGCTATGGGCTTTCATCATCGCGGCGGTGATTGTGAGCTTCGTCATATACTTTGCCCCCACAACCGGCCGCGGAGATCGGAGCGGCATGCGAATGTCCGACTTTGGATCGATCCATGGCCGGCCTATCACGCGCAAAGAGTATTCTCAGGCGCTCCTCGAGTCTGAACTGGGGTGTCTAATGCGGTACGGCGTCTGGCCGGGAACCCTCGAAGCGCGGCAAACCGGTTTCTCAATCGAGCGCGAGATTCGCAATCGGCTGGTGCTTCTTGACAGCGTCCGGGCGCTCAACATCCAGCCGGGCGAATCGGCCGTGGCGGCCTGGATCATGGAGAACTTCTCGGCAACAAACCAGCTCGGCTCGGCCAAGATGCGTTATCAATCCTTTCTGCGTGACATCCAACGCCGCTACCGCGTGTCCGAAACCGATTTTCATCGATTCATCGAGCACGAGATAGCAGTCGGCCACCTCGCTAACCTGGTCGGTGTGGGCGGCAAGCTGGTCACGCCGCGAACCGCGGCCGAACTATTTCGCCAGTCGCATGAGAAGATCGATGCGGAAGTTGTCTTCTTTACATCGTCAAACCGCTTGCTTTCGGTCGAGATGGACCCAGCAGCGATCGCTCAGTACTTCACTAACCGTCAGAGCGTATATCGCGTGCCTGAACGCGTGCAGGTTCAGTATGTCAGGTTCCCGTTGACCAACTACTTTGGCGAGGCCGATGCCGTGCTGGCGAAGAACACCAACCTCGCCGCCGAGATCGATCGCGCCTATCAAGGCAGCAACCCGAGCAGCTTCACCGACACGAATGGACAGGTGCTGCCGCCTGACGCCGCCAAGGCCAAGCTCCGACAGACAGTTCGAGATCGGCAAGCTCTCATTGAAGCTCACAAGGCCGCCGCGAGTTTTGCCAGTGAACTTGAGAAAATGAAACCGGTTGCCGCGGAAAACCTGTCGAAGCTCGCCGCAAGCAATCGCCTCGCCATCGCGGTCACCGAACCGTTCGCCGAGTCCGAAGGTCCCAGAGACCTGCGAGTGCGGCCAAATTTCGTCGATACGGCTTTCCGTCTTACCGCCGAGGAACCACTCGCGATCTCGCCGATACGGGCTGAAGACGCCGTTTATGTGATCGCGCTGCAACGTCGCATTCAAAGCGAACTGCCGTTGTTCGAGAACATCCGCGCCCAGGTCGAACAGGATTTTCGCAGGGACCAGGCGATGCGTTTGGCGCGCGAGGCGGGAACTAACTTCGTCACGAAGGCCACCAACGACATGGCACGGGGAAAGTCTTTCGCGACCGTGTGCGCCGAGGCCAACGTGACGGCGACTAAACTCCCGGTTTTCTCGGCCGCCAGCGGCCCCATACCGGATTGGGATCGCCGCATCGATCTCAGCCAGGCAAAGGCCGCCACCAGCGGTGTCGATGCCGGGAAACTGAGTCGGCTCGTGCTCACCCGCGACGGCGCTTTCGCGCTGTACGTCAGCGCGCGGACTCCGGTTCTCGATTTAGACCTGAAGAAGGAATTGCCCGAGTTCCTCGCCACGATGCGGCAGTCCGAGCAATACAGGACGTTCAACGACTGGTTCCAGCGACAGATCGAGGTTACTCGCATCGCCACGTACATGGGACGTGAACAAACCGAGTGATGGAAGGATTATCCGCGCGGGCGGACATTCCAGGTGAAAGCCAGGAGCACGATCGCGATCAAAGTCGCCACCAACACCGCCTCTAGCGCCGGATTCCAGCCGTAGTGCTGGGCGATCCACCCAAGGCCTTTGCCCTGTATCACACGGCCGACGTAGCCGAAACACCCGACAAAACCGGCAGCCGTGCCGACAGCCTTCTTCGAGGTCAGGTCGAGTGACATGACTCCCGAAAACATCACAGGCGTGTAAACCAAGAACCCAATGGCGGCGAACAGCGCCATGTCCAACCACAGCATTCCCTTCGGCACAAACCGCACCGCGGCAAACGCAATCAACAGCGGGATCAATGCCATCACACTCACCCGCCCTCGCCGCCCGCCCAGCCGGTCCGAAACCCAGCCCATCGTAAGCATGCCGAGAGCGCCGGCAAACTCTATGACCAGCGTGCTGAAACCGCCCTCGGTCAGCGACGCGCCCTTAACCTCTTTCAGGTAGGTTGGGCCCCAGTCAACCATGCTGTACCGCGCGATGTAGACGAAGATGTTCGCTATGGCCAGCACCCAGAGCATCCGATTGGGGAGGATGTGCTTCAAGAACAACTCGCGAGTGCCGAGTTCCTCCTCAACGGGCGCGGGTCGGCCAGTGTCGCGAGCTGGCTTGTGCTCTTCGATCGGCGGAAGGCCAAGCGATTGCGGCGTGTCACGCATTCGCCAGAACAAGTAGATCGCTCCCGCCACCGCTATCAGGCCGGGAACGTAAAACGCCGACTGCCAACCCCAAGTCTCAGCACATTTCGCCGCCAGATAACCCGCGATGCCGCCGCCGATGTTGTGCGATATGTTCCAAACGCCAAAAATCGTCCCGCGCTCCGCGGCGCTGTACCAGTGCGACAGCCCGCGGGCACAAGGGCCGTAACCCATCCCCTGCACAAAGCCATTCAAGGTCCAAAGAACCAAATGCCCCGTATAGTTCGCGGTGGCGCCAAAGAGAAAGTTCAGCGCCGCCGTCAACAACATCGCAACCGCTATGTACTTGCGGGCGTCGCTCCGGTCCGCCAGGTAGCCCATCACCAGTTTCCCCACACCGTAGGCCAGCGCCGTCCCGGCCAGGATGTCCCCTATCATCGCTTTGTCGTAATGGAGCGCCGCGCCGATTTCCTTTGACACTGGCGCGAAGTTGTTGCGGACGACGTAGCAAGTGGCGTAGGCCAGAAATGCCGCCTCGAAGACCCGCCACCGGTACCGCGGGTACAACGCATCCACCTCCGCCTTCGGCAGGCGCGGAGCTTCAGGGGCGGGAGCAAACCAGCCGAAGAGTCGCGAGCGCATGCGGGAATCAGGATCGTCTGGTGTTCGAAGTCTGGCAGCGTTCCGATCCCGCCCCGTGTACAAGCCGCTTGCACCGCGGTTTCGCCGCTGAGCGAACTGGGCGTCTTAATGCCATTGCCCTCCAAACAATTGACGGGTTGTCACTGATGATCCCGTCCACGCCCAGCGAAAGGAATCTGACCACATCCGCTTCCTTGTTGACCGTGTAAACCCAGAGACGAAGGTTGCGTCTGTGAACCTCTTCGACCGCGCTGGCGGACACGAGTTTGTTCCAACCGATTACCTTGGCGCCAGCCGCCTCAGCCTCCGCAATCCACTCCGGTCCCAGCGCTTTCTCGGTTTCTTCAAGCTTGCGTCCATTGCGTGTGCCAGGCGGCCCCAGCGCGCCCAGAACCTGGGCGGGGACCAACCGATGCAAGTCGCCAATGAACCCCCAGTCGAACGACTGGACAACAAGACAATTGACAAGGCCGCGTTCCCGCAGAATACGCGCGCAGTCAGACGCCTTGCCACCTTTCTGTTCGACGAGTGTCATGCCTTTGTTGCCTTGGATGAAATCCAGGGCTTCGGTCAGGAGCGGCAAGCGCGTGCCGGCATGCTTCACGGCAAACCACTCGCCGGCATCCAATGTCTGAAGCTCGGCCGTCGTGTAGCTGTCGACGCGCAGTTTCTTGCCGCTCCACCGCTTGCATGCGTCCGTGGTCCGGTCAAGCTCGCTGTCGTGAATCACAATCGGCATGCCGTCCTTGCTGGTGTGATAGTCAAGCTCCACCAGATCCACGCCCGCATCGAGCGCGAGGCTAAAGGAAGGCAATGTGTTCTCAGGCGCGAACGCGGAGTAACCGCGGTGCCCGATCACCAGCGGTGTGGGACGCTGAACCAGCAGCTCCGCAGGAGACAGTCCTGAATCAGCCCCCAGCCCATGCCGCATGCACGCCGCACCCATAACGACAAAACTAGCCATCAAAACCGGCAAGCGCCACCAACACCACACATAATTCATTTGTTCAATCTGCTGGAGTCGACGCGTTCCAACAAGCCCAAAAACCATTTGGCAAAGCTCAAAACACCCGTTGACATCGGCTCACATTCCGGTAGCGTTCTCCCTTCTTTTTGAGTGAAACCGACTTATGCCGAATACTCCTTCCGCCGCGCGCCGCATGCGCACAAGCGCTCGCCGGCAAATGCACAACAAGACAGTCAGATCGCGGCTCAAAACAGTCGAAAAACGCTATCTCGCCCTGGTCGCTGAAGGGAAAAAAGAGGAAGCAGGGCAGGCGTTGCGCGTAGTCAGCTCAACGTTCGACAAGGCCGCGAAGACTGGCGTGGTGCACAAAGCCACCGCGAACCGGCGCAAGTCGCGTTTGGCGCTTAGGCTCGCGAAGCTCAAGTAATCAAGCTGCGTGGGATTGCGGCGAACGCGATCCACGAGATCGGTCGCGCGGAGTATTCGGATTCGTTGTTTGCTCCCTAACGCCGCCCCAAATGCGGCAGTTCCCACGGGGCTCGGTAATCGACGCTCACCATCCGGTCCGCCGTCTCGTCGTTGCTAACGCGTTCTCTGACGTTGTCCCACTCGATCCTGCGGCCAGTGCGCAGGGCGATGTTGCCCAGGTGCGCCACTGTCGAGACGTGGTGGCCCACTTCAAGGTTCTCAACTGGTTGGCGGCGCGACTTCACGCTTTCGATGAAATCGCGCACGTGGGCAGGTCGCGGATCGACGCCGCCCGGGAACTTCCCCGCTTCTATGCTGTCACGAGTCGGCTCGCGGATGATTTCCCAACCGCTGTCGTTTATGACGAGCGTTCCCTCCGTGCCGGTGAACGACATTCCCCACGGCCGATTGTAGAGGCCGAGGGCCACTCCGACCTTGTGTTCCCAGACGAGCGTGTAGCTCGAAAACTCGTAGACGGTTATCTGGGTATCGGGAGTCTCTGAGTTGTCGTCGAGGACGTACTTGCCGCCGCTTGACATTACGGCTTTGGGCGGCTCAGGACCCATTGCCCAGAGCAAAATCTGGATCAAGTGCACACCCCAGTCCGTCATCAATCCTCCTGCGTGGTCCCAGAACCATCTGAAGTTGAAGTGGAACCGGTTCGGATTAAACGCGTGGAGCGGCGCGGGGCCCAGCCACATGTCGTAGTCAACGCCCTTGGGCGGTTCCGCGTCAGCCGGCCGCCCGATGGGCTTGATCCAGTCCAGATAGGCCCACGCACGCGTCAGTCCCACCTTGCCCAACTTGCCTGACCGGACGAATTCGACAGCCTGTTCATATGTTGGGCTGCTTCGTCGCTGAGCGCCCATTTGCGCAATGCGATTGTGTGTCTTGGCGGCTTCAATCATCGCGCGCCCTTCGGCAATCGTGAGAGCGAGGGGTTTTTCGACATAGACGTCCTTTCCCGCCTGGCAGGCCAGCACCGTAGGCAAGGCGTGCCAGTGATCCGGCGTCGCCACCAACAAAACGTCCACGTCGGCCCGGTCGAGCACGCGCCGAAAGTCTTTCACCGCCACTGGCGAATGGCCGCGCTTTTCTTCCACCAGCTTCGCGGCGGCCGCAAACTGTCTTTCGTCCACATCGCAGATCACCGGGCAATCGACGTTATCGTTAAGCAGGAAAGTCGATAGATCGCCTTTGCCCATGCTCCCGCAACCGACAAGGCCAACACGAACCTGCTCGCTCGGCGCCGCCGCGCGCGCGTTGACGCCGATCGCGACGCCGCCAAGGAGCGAAGCGCCAAGCGTCGCGGAGCTCGATTGCCAAAGAAACCTTCGTCTGGGAATTGTCTTCATATTGATTTGGTTTCCGATTCTCTCCACCATAGTACTATACTGGCACTAGTACAGTCGCTTCTTCTGCCCGGGAAGTTTGCGCGTCAAGCGGTGAATTCTCCGGTGCACCGCCAATCTCCAGGCAAACGACCTCAGATTGAAATCGAGCGGAGCGCCCGCCGCAAGATATGCCTTCATGAATCGTGTCATGTCCTTGTTGCTCGGTCGGGCGTCCCTGGGCAGTTTGTCGACGGAGCGTCCGAGGCGGAGCAGGTTCATTTGGCGTTCTCTGACCGAAACAGCGTTTCGCACGACTGCTTTGTCGAAATCCAGAATGTAGGCCAAGGGGCGTTTCCCAAGCACGACAAGGATGTTCCGCGCGTGAAGGTCGGCGTGCAGTATGCCCGCATCATGCATGTGGCGGACTTCACGCCCGCACGCGCTAAGAATCGCGTGTCGTTCCGAAGGGTCCGGCCGAAGAGCGCGACCAAAGCATCCGGCCAGTTCAACGGCATTCTCGATGAGCCGCGTGGCAACGAAAGCGCGAAATCCGAAACCCGAGCGTCTAACGGCGGCCGCAAGCGGTTCTGGAACGCTGAGGCCACCCGTGCCAGCTAGCTCGAGAATCTCGATTTCAGACAGAGGGCGTTTTCTTGAGAAGAACGCGCCTCCGGTGAGAGCGCGGAACATCCCCCCATGTCGGAGTTCGCGAAGCACGCCTCTCCCGTTTTCGAACTGAAAAACCACGGCAGCGGACCTGCCGGTCGATATCGGCGTTCCTTTCCTGATGAGCGCATCCGGGTCTGAGAAATCCGAGTCCATGAGCGCGTCCGCGCGGCTTGGACAGAGATAGAAAGTCCAGGGATGTTTCTCCAGAACCTTGAAACCGCTCGCGCTTCTTCCAACCATCTATGCATGCTACACTCTTCCGCGAGGGGCCAAAAAGCAACTCTTTATCGAGCCGATCGAGCCGATCGGCCTGCGGTTCCAGCCAGAAGGCCGGCCTGCCTGCCCGTGTTCCCCACATGCGTTCTTGCCGCCATACCAATGCTCTTGATCCGCTCACGCGTCAAAAGAGCAAATTCCTATCACTCTTGTTGCTCGATCCAATAGAACGCCGTCGCGTCACTGGCCGTCGTGTCCGTGAATCTGTTCACCGGCGGCGTGCCGGCCAAACCACTTGCCAGCACCGTGCAGTTGACCGGCAGCAGAGTGACCGACCGATTGACACGATAGAGCTTGTTCGTGGCGCACGACACGGCCACGCTGTTGTATGCCAGCAACAGCGCCCCGTCCTCCGCGTAAGCGCCGCTGAACGAGCGTTCCAGTTGATTCGTGTTCGCCAGCAGCCGCAAAGGCTCCAGGTTTCGGCTTGTCCGCGTTAGGGTCGGGAGTCTATTGTTGGTGGCACGCTGTGTCGGGCCAAGGCGCAATTCGATGAAGACCAATCGACTACCCATTGGCTGTGTGGTTGCTTACTTTGCGGGCCTGGTTGGGGCGATGACATGTGCGTCCTCGCATGGCACTCAAGGGCGTCCTCCCAACATTGTCTTCATGTTGGCCGACGACCTGGGCTGGTCTGACCTCGAATGCTACGGGGCCGACCTCCACAAAACGCCGCATATCGACCGGCTGGCCCAAGAGGGCATCCGATTCACGCATGCTTACGCTATGTCAGTTTGCTCCCCAACGCGCGCCGCAATACTAACCGGGAAACACGCCGCGCGGCTGCACATGACGACATGGCGTGAATCCTCGCTGAGTCGTGGCGCCGGGACGGATCGAGATGTGCGGCTGTTGCGGCCGCCGGCAACTCGCCATGATCTCCCCCATGAGGAAATCACGATGGCCGAGTTGCTGAAAGCCCGAGGTTATCTCACGTTCCACGTTGGCAAGTGGCATGTTGGCGATGCGGGTCACTCGCCCGAGACTCAGGGCTTTGACGTGAACATCGGTGGCACGCACTGGGGCGCTCCTGCCACCTACTTTCATCCATTTCGTGGACCTTTCGGCGCCTCACGAGAGGTGCGTTACGTGCCCGGTCTTGGGCTCGGCAAGCCTGGCGAGTGCCTGACCGACCGATTCACGGACGAGGCAATCGAATTGATCGACGCTGCTGGAGAGCGGCCGTTCTACCTGGAACTCTGGTTTCACAACCCACACACGCCCATCGAGGCCAAGCCGGACATCGTGGAGCGGTTCAGTCGCGAGATCAAACCTGGTCTGCGCCACCAGAATCCTCAGTACGCCGCCATGATCCACACGCTCGATCAGAATGTAGGGCGGTTGTTGCGGCATTTGGACCGCCGTCGCTTGACGCGCAACACGCTCGTGATTTTCGCCTCCGACAACGGCGGCTACATCAATGAGTTCAGAGGCAGGAAGGTGACCGATAACACACCACTGCGCTCCGGAAAAGGCTCGCTCTACGAGGGGGGAATCCGCGTTCCGCTCATCGCGCGATTTCCGGGCGTCACGCCCCACGGCGTGGTTTGCGAGGAGCCTGTTGTGTGCATGGACCTCTGCCCGACTTTTGCCGACTTCGCCGGCGCTCAGACAACCAGCGCTGACGGACTCAGCCTGACGCACCTTCTGCGAAACCCGCGGGCGCGGCTTGGTCGCGATGCGATCTTCTTCCACTTTCCCCATTATTATCCAACAACAACTCCCGTCAGCGCGGTTCGCGTCGCGGATTGGAAACTGCTCGAGTATTTCGAAGACGACCGAGTTGAGCTATTCAACCTGCGAGAGGACATCGGCGAAACGCGCGACCTGGCCGCGCGGCAACCACAGCGAGCCAACGAACTCCGCGCTCGCCTAGCCGCGTGGCGAAGCGAGGTCAACGCTCAAGCGCCAAACCCGCGATGAACAACCGCTCTCGACCAGGGCTGCGTGAAGCGCTGTTAGTTGGGCTCTCGCTCTCAATCGGATGGGGTATACGGGGCAACTTCGGCCACGAATATGGCGCCATGATACCCGGGGCGCTTGCGGGCATGGCCGTGGCCCTGTTGTCAGGCCGATCAGACTGGCAGAGGCGAATCGTGTTCTTTGCATTCTTCGGCGCGCTGGGCTGGTCATTCGGGGGTAGCATGTCGTATGGGCACGTTATTGGGTACACGCACTCGGGGCATTCAATATCGGTGCTGTACGGATTCGCGTGCTTGTTTGTAATCGGTTTCTTGTGGGCGGCCCTGGGCGGAGCTGGCACCGCGTTGCCGGCGGTTCTGACAAGGGAACGGCTTACGGCCTTGTTCGCTCCGATCGGCGCTGTATTTCTTGCCTGGTTGCTGCAGGACATCGTCGTGTCCGCTTTCTTCAACGTGGACAGCGACCTGCGCCAAGAAAGCCCCCTTTACTGGTACGACGCCGATTGGCTGGCGGCGCTGGGAGCGATCGCGGCCGTGCTGGCACTGGCCGCCGCGAGACGCGGGTTCGACGATGCGACGTCGCTGGCGCTGCACCTGGTGGTTGGCTGGTGGATCGGGTTTCTAGTGCTGGTAAACCTTCTGGGGCTGCGAATGACACCGCCGCGCGGCGACAACTGGGCAGGATGCGTCGGAATGGTTGTCGGGCTCTTTGTCTATTGTAGACGACACGGTCTCGCCGGGGTGGCCAATGCATCGCTTGTTTCCGGTTTTGTTGGGGGATTTGGCTTCGCCTCGGCGCAAGCACTCAAGCTACTTGGAATTGCCACCGATTGGCATACCAACTGGCACAGCGTCCTGGAACAGTCCTATGGCTTCATCAACGGCATCGGCATCGCGCTAGCGCTGTTTTGGCTGGCGCGACTCACACCGAAACATATCGACGAGCCACCAACTCGCCGTTGGACTGAGCCATGCGCCGTCGGTTTCGTCATGCTCGGGATCACCTACTTGAACCTGAGCAAGAACCCAGACGCGTGGACAACGGCGAAATCAGTGCCCGATCTGCTCTATGGCATCAGAACAGCCACGTGGTTCGACATTGCATACCTCACCATCGGCCTCGGATTCATAGGGCTCCTGATCGCGCACGGACGGAGGCCGCTGGATGTG
>JAXDCU010000482.1:0-13857 GCA_034677645.1 Verrucomicrobiia bacterium | reverse complement strand
TGAAGTACAGGACTACGGACTACGGACTACGGACTACAGGACGACGGGACGACGGACTATGGGAACCGAAACCTCCGTCACCGAGGACGTGCAGGCTGCTCAGCAGCGCGATCTTTCAACCCAACTTGCCGGATTCCCTCTCAACTGCATTGATCAACCCGTGAAGACAAGCGAACGTTCGCTTGGTCTGATTGGACAGCCGTTCGCTTTCCTCATCCGAAACGTACCCAAGTCGATGTGAGAGATGAACGAAATATTGGGTCTCCGACAGCGAACCGCGCGCGATGTATAAGAAATGCAGGTAGTCTTTTTTGCTGTTCCGGGCCGACCCCTCCGCGATGTTCGCGGCAACGGAGTAGGCTGCTCGCCTGAGCTGGCCAGTGATCCCGTACGTTTCCTCCCGCGGAAAGGAGCGCGTCGCCCAATAGACTGCCACAGTCAGATCGTCCGCCGACTTCCAGGCTTCGATCTTCGTGTAATCTCGCACGTTTACCTTGGTCCTGTGGTCCCGTGGTCCTGTAGTCCTGTCGTCCCGTGCTCCCCTGGTCCTGTCTCCTACGTTCCCTTTCCGATTCTCTCCATCCTGTACCCACCCGACAATATGTTCTCCCACCACGCCTCGTTGTCCAAATACCACTTCACGGTGTCGCGAAATCCGGACTCGTGGTCTTGCTTGGGTGTCCATCCGAGCTCGCGTCGAGCCTTGGTCGAGTCGATTGCGTACCGGAGGTCATGACCGGGCCGGTCTTGCACGAACGTGATCAGCTCCGCATATGAGCGCCCGCCGGGGCGCGGTTGAAGCTCGTCAAGGAGCCGACAGAGCAGACGCACGAGATCGATGTTTCGCTGCTCATTGTTGCCGCCGATGTTGTAGGTCTGGCCTGGCCTGCCGCGTTCGAGCACGGCCACAAGGGCTGAAGCGTGGTCGCGCACGTAGACCCAATCTCGCACATTCTCCCCCCGGCCATAGACGGGAACCGGTTCACACCGGAGGCACTTGAGGATAACTGTAGGCACCAGTTTCTCCGGGAACTGGTATGGTCCGTAGTTGTTCGAGCAATTGGTCACAAGGACCGGCAGTCCGTATGTGTCGTGCCAGGAGCGGACGAGATGGTCGCTGCCCGCCTTGCTTGCACTGTAAGGCGAGTGCGGATCGTACCGCGTCGACTCCGTGAAAGCTGGGTCTGTCGATGAGAGCGAGCCGTAGACTTCGTCTGTCGAGACGTGCAGGAAACGGAACTTGTCACGACGTTCTCCTGGCAAGGCGCTCCAATATTCGCGCGTTGCTTCGAGGAGAGTGAATGTGCCGACGAGGTTGGTCTGGATGAAAGCCGCCGGGCCGTCGATGGAGCGATCGACGTGGGACTCGGCCGCCAGGTGCATCACAGCATCGGGTCGAAACCGAACGAAAACCTCGCCGACAGCTTTGGCGTCGGCGATATCCACTTGAGCGAACTTGTACCGGGGTGAACTGGCCACGTCAGCCAACGATTCGAGGTTGCCTGCGTAAGTGAGTTTGTCGAGATTGACGACTTCATAGGCGGTTTCCTCTATCAGGTGGCGCACCAAGTTGCACCCGATGAATCCAGCGCCGCCGGTTACAATGATACGGCTCATGGTAGGTATGCGGTTTGGTGCGAGCTCGGAGCGGGGAGCCCGGAGCAGGGAGCAAGGAGCAAGGAGCATGGAGCAAGGAGCATGGAGCATGGAGCAGGGAGAGGGCAAGCGTACGGGGTGAAGAGTGAAATGTGAGAGGTGATGAATAGAGTGATGGAGCGCTTGTTTGTTATCTGTCCTCCGTCCTCCGTCTCCCGAGCCCACGCGCGCGGTGCTCTGTTGCGTTCTCTTGGGGTTCTTTCTGGTTTCGACCTTTCACGAGGCCCTTCGACGGTCGAGGGATATTCGTATTTGGGAGGATGTCGGTTACTGGACTGCTGCGTCCGCATTCGGTTTTCGGGCCAGGAGTAGGTCACACAGCGCCTTCCATCTGGCTGTGCGCAGGACTGGCCGATGCCGCCTACGAGCAGTTCGGAGATAGTGGCGCCAGTAGAACGGCACAGTGCGGTTCACTTCACGGTCAGTGTTATCGCCAACAGGATGGTATGGGTTGTAGGGGAGACACTGCACTTCCAAGCAGCCGAGATTCCTCATCATTCGGACATAGTAGCTCGGAGCCCCAGCCGTGCGGGTGAATCCTGAGCCTTGGTGCCGCTTGAGTAGCCACTTGGCAGTTGCTCTGGCGGAGAACCAGAGCGCATTGATCGGGTGCAGGCGGAACCGCATGGCGAGCGATCGGGTGAATGGAATACGCGGCACGATGACCATGAAGACCAATCCACCAGGTCGGAGGAGACGCCATGTCTCACGCAGGACGGGTTCAGGGTCCTCGAAATGCTCGAGCAGCCCAATGTTGTAGATACAGTCGTACGAATTAGCAGGGAGGCCTGTCTGCGCGGCATCGGCCATGACCAGACGCGGCTCGCCGAGACCGGATCGCTCGAAGTTGCGCTGTGCCAGAGCAAGAGCATTGGGCGCGCGGTCGACGAGTGTGACCGAACCAGCTCCGTGGGCGGCGACATACATCGACGTTGTAGCGCGGCCAGAGCCCAGTTCCAGGTAGCTGCATGTCGTAGCACGGTTGCCCATCAAGGCCCATAAATCCTCGAAGTAACAGCGCTGCCAGAGTTGGAGGAGCGTCCGGGGCGTGTCGGGCGTGTAAAGGGTTTCGTCCTCGGCATCGAGCCCGCTGTCCCAGAACCGGTTCCATTCCTGCCAGTCGCCATCCAGGGTATGTCTTTTCAACTGGTCGCTCATACGCCTTCCTCCAGCGGGACCCAAGGTTATCGGTTAACCATCGTGCGCTGTCGGCGAAAGAAGCGCGGGCCCTGGAAACAGGGACCGTTGTGACGAATGATCAGTGAGGAATTGCGATCCGGAAACTACTAAATGCGAGAACACACGCACCATTCGTCGCTTAACTCCACATTTCTTCCTTAGGCGTAGTTGGCGCATTCCAGGCTTCTCTTGACCGATAATCGATAGCCGGATTCAACTCTCACCCGTCACTCTTCACCAATCGCTCCTCTTGTTCCTGCACCATAAACCGCGCAAACCGGTAGTCGAGTTCGTCATTGATGTCCAGTGACCGTTCGCGGGGCATCACGTAGCCGCGGCAGTCGGGGCCGATGATCTGGCCGGAGTCGATGACGTGCCGGCGCGTGGCGTAGACCGCGCAGTTGCGTACGTAGAGCGTAGGAAGCTCGTGTGCGGCCATACGCCCGTGTTCTTCTTCAAGGTAAGGCAATAGCCGGTCGTCTTGCATCACCTTTAGCTTGAGCGGGTGAATGGCATGGTCAAGCTTCACAACAGACACCGCTGTGTCAGCTCCGCTTTGTTCCAGGAGGTCGACTGCGGCGTCGATGTCTTCGGGACGGGTAAGAGGTGAGCTGGGCTGGAGAATAACCACCGTATCAAAGGGGCCTTCACCCGCCGCTTCCAATTCCACTAATGCGTGACGCACGTAGTCGATCGCAGGCGACGTGTCCTGAGCCAGTTCTGTCGGGCGGTGAAGAGGTAAGTTCTCTGCATAGCCGCGCGCCAGCGTAAGCACTTCCTGGTCGTCGGACGATACCACCAGCCGATTTAGGGAGCGTGCACCCCGCGCCGCCTCGATCACCCAGCAGACAAGTGGCTTGCCAGCTAAGGGAAGAACGTTCTTCCGCGGCAGGCGTTTCGAGCCAGCGCGAGCTGGTATGATGCCCAGGGTGGGCATGGGGAGCGGGGAACAGAGAACAGCGAGCACGGAGCACGGAGCGGGGAGCAGGGAGCGAACGTTATCCTTAGAACAGCCAGTCTAGCTTCAGACGGACCATTCACCAATCACTCATCACCAATCACCATTCACTACTCATCGATCCATGCTTCCTTCACCTTGTTGGCCAAAAACAGCTCGGTCTTTTCGAACGACTCGACCGTGTTGCCACCGATGTGCGGTGTAATGAGGAGCCGGTCCGGATGGGCCCGCGCATAGGTCACCAGTGGATGCCCACTGTTTATTTCAGGTTCGCCGTCCAATACGTCCAACGCCGCGCCGGCCAATCGGCCTGATTGTAGAGCACCCAAGAGCGCGGCTTCATCGACAACGCCGCCGCGCGACGTATTGATCAAGTACGCCCCTGGTTTCATCGCCGCGAAAACGGCTTCGTTGATCAGGTGGCGCGTGCCGGCATTGTAGTTGACATGCAAGCTGACAAAGCGCGCCGGGCTCACTGCTTCCTTTAAGGTGGGCACTGGCCGGGCCAGGTCAGAGGTGAATTCGTGAAACGGGTCGTGGCCAACCACTTCCATGCCAAAAGCCTTGAAATAGCCGGCGGTGATCCGCCCCAACCGGCCCATGCCGATGATTGCGACTGTCTTTCCGTGCAATTCGCGGCCTGGAAACAAGTCCCGGTTCCAACAACCCTCCAACACGGATTGGCAAGCCTCGGGGATGCGCCTGATCAGCGCCAGAGCCAGTCCAATCGTGAGTTCAGCGGTGGCACGCACGTTGCGGAGGAATTCCGTTTCGCCACGCAAGCTAACAACCCGGATACCAGTCTTCTCGCACGCGTCCAGGTCAATGCGGTCCAGGCCGGTCACCGGCGTGGCCAGGATTCGACATCGGACCGGAGGACTCAAAGTGTCGGCTGTGATCCTGAATCCGAGCCGGACCCAGACGATGTCGAACTGCTCGAAGGCGGCGCGCAGGGCCGCAGGATCAGGCCGGCGCTGCTCGACGTCCGCCCATTGCGACAGCGAAGCGACAGCCTCTGGGCTGAATCGGTCAGGCTCGGCAATCAGAAGGCGCGGGCGCATGGGAGCGGGGAGCGGGCGAGCAAGGAGCAGAGCTAGTGATTGGTGATGGGTGAGCGGTGAAGGGTGAAAAGCATGGAGCATGGAGCATGGAGCGAACGTTATCCTTAGAACAGTCAGTCTGGCTTCAGACGGTGGTGCCTGGACCATTCACTAATCACTCATCACCAATCACCATTCACCGCTCCCTGCTCCCTGCTCATCGCTCCACGCTTCCTTCATTCGGTTGCGGCCGCAGCGTGCTGTGCACGACGTCTGTCAGCCATTCCGGGCGAGGAATTGCCGGCAGGCGTCGAGCAGAATTCGGGCTGACTGGAGACCATGTTCAGCATCACTCATGCAAATTCTTCGGCTGACTCATAGATGATCCTACCTTCACGCAACGCGCGGGCTATGAACGGACGGTGGGAGATGGATTGCAGTTCATTCGGAGTGTAGATGAGCAAATCCACGGGCCGATCAGCCGCCTGCGTGATTGGCTGCAGCAAACCGTCGTAGCGGTCCAGGAAACGTTTGTTCGTGTCCATCACGATGATAAGGTCAAGGTCGCTGTGGCGTGACGATTCAGTTCGAGCCATGGAACCGAACACGATTGCTCTCTGGACCCGATGCTCCTTCAGAACGGGTCTCAATCGGTCGGCAATGTCGCTCAGTTCGTCATGCATGCGTGCGTTGCGCCGATGCTCCGTCGTCCGCAGCCAAATGCGCGCGTTGCTGTCGCGCTGGACCCTGCTTGCCGCTCGCTCACGCTTGATGCTCTGTCTGTTGCCCGACAACTGACAACGGATAACCGACAACCAATTCCACTCTTCACCCCTCACTCCTCACTCTTCACGACTATTGCAGCTCTCCGCATATGGCACCTACGCCACGCCGCTCGCTCACGCTCGCGGCTCTGATGAGCGGTCAATACGCCAGTCGTTTTTCGAATAGCGGTTCCAGGCGCGCCAGCAAGCCGGCGATGCGCTTGCCTGCCTGGCCGTCGCCATAAAGTGTCGCTGAAGCATAGCGACCGTTAGATACCTGGCGAGCGACGGCGGCGTGAATGGCTGTCGCATCATGGGGAACGTCGATCACGTTCGGCCCGCGCTCGCGCCCATCCTGGCGCGTCCCGATGTTTACTGCCGGCACCCCGAGAAATGAACATTCGCGAATGCCGACACTGCTGTTTCCAATCAAAGAGCGCGAGTTGTACAGCAGTTTCAGAAAGCTGCGTCCTTCCATGTTCTTGAAGAAATGGATGTCCGCGCCAGGGTTATGCTCGCGGAAGGTGCGGATGCCTTTCGACGTGCCGTCTGAGCCGGCGTCGACGTTCGGCCAGAACCAGAGTGCCGGACAATTCAGACCGCGTATCACTTCGAGTAATTGCGTCACTTGCTCGCGGGCGTGCTGGTGTTCAGTGGTGACTGGATGCTGCATCACTACCACGTAGCCATTGCTCAGGTCCACTGACCGCCCCACGCCGCCGTACCTGGCAAATGGGTCGAAGTCCAAAGCCGGGTCCTGGAGCACTTCGGCCGCAAGATCGATCGAGGGACAGCCTGTTACGTGAATCCGGCTGGTGTCCTCGCCCATCCGCGCCACGCGTTCAGCCGCCTTGGACGTGGAGACCAGGTGATAATCAGCCAGCTTGGTGATTGCGTGCCGGACTTTTTCGTCGATAGAGCCCGTGACCTCGCCGCCCTGGATATGGACGAGCGGCAAATTCATGTAAGCCGCGGCGACGGCTGTGGCCATGGTCTCGTATCGGTCGGCGACCGTGACCACGAAATCCGGCTTTAGGTTGTCGAACACAGTGGCCAGTTCCATTAGACCCACGCCCGTTGTCTTGGCCATTGTTGTCAGGTTCTCACCCTCAACTACCATGTGAACGCGCGCGGCGGGCTGGAGGCCGTCATCCTCAATGTGCTGCACGGTGTTGCCGTACCGGTCGAGAAGCGCGGAGGCGGCTACTACGAGCTGCAGTTCAAGGTCTGCGTGGTCACGTATGGCTGCCAGTGCGGTCCGGATGCGCGAGTAGCTCGGACGCGCCGTGATGACGACGCAGATTTTGCGCTTGGACGAACTCATGAGACTGCGGACTGCACGGAAGAGGCCGGAAAGAGACTAACCACGGAATACACGGATTACACGGAATGAACAAGGATGAGGGAGGTCCTCAGGGTGGCGGCATGTCGCATTCATACCTCAGCTCTGCTCGCCTTTCCGGTCTTTTCCGCGTATTCCGCGTATTCGGCCGTTCATGTCCCCCCCTAGCGTATTCCGTGGTCTGTGGCGTAACGGCCTTTGCCGGTCACGATCCGCTCGATTTCGAGCTTTGGATAATGACCGAAGTTGACGAGCAGACCTAACCGGGAGCTGATGGCTCGGAGGTAGTTCTGGACTTGTGCGCGATGCTCGCCGGCAAGTTCGTGAACGGCCTTGATCTCGACTACAATCGCCTCGAAACAGAGGAAATCCGGCTCATATTTAGTTCGCAGTGAACTCCCCTTGTATTCGAGTCCTAATGGCTTCTTGGCCACAAATGGAATCCGACGGAGCCCGAACTCCATCTCGAGACATTCCTGGTAGACTGCTTCAAGAAACCCGCATCCCTTCTCGCGATACACTTCAAAGCAGGCACCGCGGATGGCAAACGTCTCCTGTTCGAAGAGCAACTCTTGGTTCATTCGGACGTCTCGGATTGTTCGCCAGCAGACATGGGTTTTCTGCGACCACCGAATACTCGAAACACATCTGACAGGGGATTAACCACGGAATACTCGGACCACACGGAAGGGAAGGGTGGGTGGTGCCTGTATCGGCGATATTTTGAGCCTAGGATCACCTGTGCTTGTCAGTCTGATTCTTCCGCGTATTCAGCGTATTTCGTGGTTTCGTCACCTTCCGTGTATTCAGCGTATTCGGTGGTTCGCTTCACGGCGCACTCCGTGGTCGCAGGTCCGATTCGCTCAGTGGTGTGTCAGGGGCGAGGTCGCGGACCAGCTCGCGTCCAATCAGGTCCTTCCATCGGTCAGGCGGCAGGCCAGTGCCGGGCTTCTTCAGAGCCAGGTCCTCCGCGGTCAGGGTGGTGCCGGCGGCAAGAGCGCGCCGGGCGACGATGCTTTTGCCGAAACAGCGTTTCAGAGGTTCAACGTCAGCACTGACTGCGTCCTTGTCCACAGGATGTCGCAGCATTGCGTGTATGGCGCGGGTGCCTTCGACCAATTCACGCAGTTGATCGAAATCGAGCGACGCGGCGACGTCCGGGCCGAACATGCGCTTGTGAAATGTGACATGGACCTCGACCAAGTTCGCTCCCAAGGCCACAGCAGCCAGCCCGGCATAGACCTGGCCGGAATGATCTGATAAGCCTACGGGGCAGTCATAGCGCCGCCGCAACTCGGCCAGGACGTTCAAACCGACTCTCTCGGGCGGACAGGGATAAGCCGTGGTGCACTGAAGAACCGCAAATGGGACTGACGCGCGGCGACAGACGTCGACCGACTGATCAAGCTCGTTCCAGGCGCTCATTCCCGACGAGAGCAGCACCGGGCGCCCAGTATGGGTAATGCGATCCAGCATGGGGAGATTGTTGATCTCGCCCGACGGCATTTTCCAGGCCGGGACGGCTAGGCTTTCGAGGAGGTCGATCGCGTCGGAGGAGAAGGGGGAGCTAAGGAAGATCAGCTTGCGCTCATCGGCGTGCTGCTTGAGTCCGCGCCACTGGTCTGGTGTGAATTCCATCCGCTTCCAATAGTCGAAGCGCGTAGCGTCTTGTCGGCTGAACTTGACGCGCCACGGTTCAGCGAGCGTGCTCTCAGCGGCGGCGATATGCGTCTGAAACTTGACCGCTTCCGCCCCAGCATCGGCGATGGCGTCGATGAACGCATGCGCCATTCCTAAACTGCCATCGTGGGCCTGGGCAACTTCGGCGATGACCATCGATGGCTGGCCGTCGCCAACGCGCCGCGGGCCGATGTTAAAGGTTGATGCTGTCACCTGATGATGAGTGGGCTATTGGACAGCGGGGAGCCCGGAGAAGGGAGCGGGGAGCGGGGAGCGGGGAGCAGGGAGCGGGGAGCAGGCGCCATGTCCGGAGGGCGGCAATAGACGTGAAGGGTGAATGGTGAGTGGTGATTGGTGGAAATTGGTTGTCTGTTATTGGTTGTCTGTTGTCGGGCAACGGACAGAGCCGCGCGCGTGGGCTCGGGGGACGGAGGACGGAGGACAGAGGACGGAGGACGGAAGACAGACAACCAACAACTGGTCAGCCGTGACCCTTCCTTCCACAACTCTATTCATCACCCCTCACATTTCACTCTTCACCCTGTACGCTTGCCCTCTTCCTGTTCCTTGCTCCCTGCTCCCTGCTCATCGCTCCGTGCTTCTTCCACTCCTCACCAAGTCTCCGGCCCACTGTCAACTTCGCGTCAATTGGAGCCCAGTCTGCGAAACAGTCAGGTCCACAAACCGGGCGCGTGCGTTGGGCGGCTGTTTGGTCAAGGCCTCGCGGGCACGTGAGAGTTTTCAACCCAAAGAGTGCGGTGTTCGTCCGCGGAGAACAGGCAGCGAAGCAATGAGTTCTGCGGATGGCGATCCGAGCGGTACTTGCTGCCCATCACGCCAAGCTTGGTTTCGTCGAGTTCCAGATTCTGCAAGGCCGAGGCGGACTCTATCATTTGACGGCTTGTTCCGAAGTGGTAGAATTCCGCTTGCGGGAGTGGGACCACTGCACAAGTCAAGTTACGGATGGGTGGATCGTCTCTGCTAGGTTTGGTACCCAGTCCCAATCCGAAATGATCGTACAACTCGTATCTGCCGGGCAGGCCGTTGGTGAACGTTTCGAGTTCCGCGTTCCAACCCGACCGTTCCAACAGAATCTCAATAGCACGCTCGCTCAACAGCCACATGCCCGTGTCGACCAGACAAAGATAATCAGCCGCAAGCTCGCGAATCTGGACAGATGTAGGTTTTTGCAAGAAGAAAGCAACCTGTCCCGGCGACTGGCGTGGAGAAAAAAAGACTCCGTGGTTCTTAGCCTTCTCGGGCATCACCCACATCCCAATCCCCACTACGTCCACATCGGGCAGCGGACCCAGGTCCCGTCCGAAACGCAGAAGGATATCACCGCTGGCCACCATGGCCACTGTCCGCTGTGATGCTTGTGAAAGAATGCGGTCAAAAAGCGGGACCTGCAAGTCCAGCAGGCTTTGATCAAGGCGTTGTCCGCGCGACCACCGCAGCACTGGCACAGGCATGATCGGCTTGCCCACGGCCGCGTAGGCCGGGAGACGCCGACTCTCCCCGCCCCCGTGGATCACCAGCTTGCCGCCTGATCGCAACCATTCCGTGAACCGCACATTCGAGCCGGTGGCCCGCCACGCTTCCACGAGCACATGGACCGTCGCACCGCCGGAGCCGAGCCTTGTCCCCGGTGGATCAGAGGCTGCAAACCAGTCCGGTTGGCGCCGCCCTTCCAGTTTTTCGAAGAGCCGCGCCATCTGGGGCGGCAATGATAGCAGATGCTGCATGCTACTGTTTAGCGTGCTTGACATTGGAGGGTGTCGCGCTTCAAGGGAGCCGGCTAAAGCCGGGGATAAGGACGAACCAGGTAAAGTCGGCACAACCGACAGCTCGCGACATACCGTACACTTCGCTCAAAATGCTGGATCATCCCATCCCTGGCCGTAGTCATGAACTGGGTAGCGGAGCCAGAGGCGGTGGGCTTCGGCCGGGCCAATCTGCCGCATGTAATCCGCTGCACTCGAGAATGGCCAATCTGCCAAGCTTTCTACATAGCCGTGGCGGACGGGATTGTAATGTACATAGTTGAGTGTCGCCCAAAAATGGGCCTCGCTGCGCATATAGCGATCCGCCGCGCCGCACCAGACCTGGCGACCCCGTTGGTTCTCTTCGCCATTCCATGCAAAGGACAGCCGGCCATGCATTCGGCCCAGACTTTGAATCACCCGCACAACATTGGGCGTCTCGATTACTGCGTGGTAATGATTGGGAAGGACGCACCAAGCGCCGATCTTGGCTCCATGCTCCTCCAGGATGCCAAGCAAGGTGCGGCAAAACTCCTGCATCCGTTCCACTGACAAGCCAATGTGCGGGCAATGCTCATAACATGCAGCCGTGACGTGATAGCAGTTCTGAAAGCCGTTTCTGTGTGGTGGACGATGCCAGGGCAGCCGATGCTGTTTGCGCCAAGCCAGCAGCTCTTGCTGTTGCTCGGAGGTAAGCCGCCGCCAGATGTATGCAGTTGTTTTCGTGCTGGACCCTTAGTCCGGGACGGGGCCGGCTAAAGCCGGGACAACAAGCGGGCTGTTTGTTGTGCACGCTTTAGCGTGCTTGACATTGGGGGGTGTCGGGCTTCAAGGGGGCCGGCTAAAGCCGGGACAACAAGCGGGCTGTTTGTTGTGCACGCTTTAGCGTGCTTGGCATTGGGGGGTGTCGCGCTTCAAGGGGGCCGGCTAAAGCCGGGACAACAAGCGGGCTGTTTGTTGTGCACGCTTTAGCGTGCTTGACATGAATAGCGCGCACGCGCGCGGCTTGGCTGCCCGGTAACCAGTACCCGATGACCTCTCAGCATTCACCCCTCACCATTCACCAATCACCCCTCACGAGTCACACCGTTCCTCGTTCCCTGCTTCTGTGCGCCGCAGGCGCGTCCGAACACGGGCAGTGCAATGTCACGCACCATCCAGGCTGGGACTTCAGGAGGGATTTCCCCGGCGCAACCCAGCTTTTCGCGGAAACGGCTCAGCATTGTGGGGAGGCGATACAATCGGGCCGTGGCTTGGTAAGTGGCTAAGCGGCGCAAAGCGCGTCCTGAAACCGCTGGCGCTTCAGGCAAGCGCTGGTGCAAAGCCAATGCCCAGTCCACGACCGACCGGAGCATGGACAGGTCGGGGAACGCGCCTTGCTCCCATTGATTCCAGGCGGCGTTGAGGCGCGCCGGATGGAATGCGAGTTCATAGGCCAATTGGAGCTTTTCCCGGGCGGTCATGGCAGACAGCGCTCGATGTCGCGCCGCAGATTCTCGATATTCTCGCGCACCAACGCATCGTCGCGGAACGCTCGCGGTAGACGGCCGACTGCTTCGACTATGTGCTCGAACTGGACGCGGGCCTGAGTCACCAGAAACTGGATGTCGGCCTGATCCGTCGGGTCGTAGCGGATCAGCCGGCTGGCAATCAAGTCGGCTGGGGGCAGTGTGAATACCGTCAGGTGGCCGCCCTGCCAAAGAACCACAGCGTTGTCTGGCGACGGAGGGGCGAGGCACAGGCGCGCGTTCCCCATCCATTCGATATGATCGCCTGCGAAATCCTCCGGCGGATTGACAGGCAGGCGGGCCTCCTGAGCCGCTGTGGCCAGAGCCCGTTCGTTCACCGTGCTGTAAGGGCCCGCGACATCGATGTCCACACTGAACCGATCGTCTTGTCCCATCAACATGAGGGCAGCGCTGCCATAGACGCACAATCTGGCCGGCTCGCTCAGTGCGGTATCCAATCGTGCCAGATGCTCACGAAGCGTCGCTGCGTTCATGGCAGTTGAAACGGCTCAGGCGCCAGCGGTTTCCAACACGGCTGCGTTCTTCATTCGCGTCGGCCACTCTCCGTCTCCGCCCAGCCTGAAGCAAGGGACAACGGACCCGAACTGGCTAAAGCCGCGACAACAAGCGGGGAACTCACTACATTTGATCAGGCTTACTCCGAGTGACCGAGTTTCCAAGGGTCTCAATGACTCGGTCCTGGTCGGGCTCGGCGAGGAACGCGTGCATCGGCAGGCTCAGAACTTCGCGCGAGGCCTTTTCGGATTGCGGGAAGTCGCCCCAGCGGTAGCCAAGCCCGGCAAACACCGGCTGCTCATGCAGGCACCGCGGATAGTAGATGGCCGTCGGAATGCCCGCCGCCTTGAGCCGATCGACCACGCGGTCGCGGTTCGGCACACGGACCGTGTACTGGGCGTAGACATGAGTGTTGCCTGGCGCCACTTTCGGCGTGGTGCAGATGCCGCGCAATTGGTCTGTGTAGCGGGCGGCCAAACGCGCTCGCTGTTCGATCTCGGTGTCGAAATGCTCAAGCTTGGCCAGCAGCACAGCAGCCTGAAGAGTGTCAAACCGGCCGTTGAGGCCGAGCAGCGTGTGCTCGTGGCGCCGGACACCGCCATGAGTGCGAATTGCCAGCAGCTTGTCGGCCATCGAGTCATCGTTCGTGAACAAGGCGCCGCCGTCGCCGTAACATCCAAGCGGTTTCGATGGGAAGAAGCTTGTGCTGCCAATGAGAGTCACTCCTCCGCTGCGGCGGCCGTGGCGCGTTGCGCCGAAGCTCTGAGCCGCGTCTTCGATTATCGCCAGGCCGCGCTTCGTCCCTATGTCATTGATACGGTCGTAGTCGGGCATCTGGCCGAAGAGACTGACTGGGATGATCGCCTTTGTGCGTGGCGTGATCGCAGCTTCGATCCGGTCCACATCGATGTTGTATGTGGCCGGCTCGATGTCGACGAAGACCGGCCGCGCGCCAACGAGCAAAATCACTTCGGCTGTGCTTATCCAGGTGAACGGGACGGTGATCACTTCGTCACCAGGCCCAATCCCAAGCGCGCGCAGCGCCATCTCGAGGCTGACCGTGCCGCTCGCCACAGTGATGGCGTGTCGCACGCCGACGTACCTGGCGAGCTCGGTTTCCAGTTCTGCTATCTCAGGCCCGAGAATGAACTGGCCGTGCTCGAGAACGCGATGGATGCGGTCGTCGATCTCCAGCCGGTAGCGAGTGTATTGCGACTTTAGATCAACGAAGCGCATGTGGGTGCGAGGCAAGGAGCAGGGAGCGGGGTTGTGATCGGTCAAGTGCGCCGTCCACTATTCACACCTCACTCATCACCCTTCACAACTGTTGCCGCCCTCCGCACATGGCAACTGCACCGCGCCGCTTTCTCACCCGCGCGGCTCTGATATCACTCAGGCTTCTCACAGGTCCCCCCCAATCGCTGAGCGTGGGGAAGAACGACGGGGATGTC